>JAIRLF010000142.1 GCA_031259655.1 Prevotellaceae bacterium | reverse complement strand
CGCTCATGTGAGTAACAAACGAAGGCGCAAGTTTCCAGTCGAGGTCAAGATTAAACGTATATTTTGTATAAAAATATATGTGTCGACCCGATTGGAGATTGTTTATTTTGATAGGCGAGACATTCAGATGAGTAACCGAAGCGCCGATTTGGAATTTTTCCATATTATATTCCACGCCGAAATCAAAGTCTGCGTTCACTTTATTTGCTCTGCCGCGATACGTATCAATAGTTGGGTCGTTCATCGTTTCCGGATTGAGTTTATTCACATCCAGATTTTTATACAGGATGCCGCCTCCCAGTCCGAACGACAGGTAGCTGTCTTCGAAATGCACATAATAGGCATAAGCCAATTTTGCATTGATAGAAGACTCGGGACCAATCCTGTCATTTGTAATCGAAAGACCTGCGCCCGAGTTAATTTGACCGAAATAGTTATGAGCGTTCAATACCTGCGTACTTGGAGCGCCATTGAAATTGATAAACTGTTGCCGGCCTATCAAAAAGACATGCATATAGTTGGAGCCTCCTGTTGCTGCAGGATTATAGTTTACCCTGCTCAAGAACTGTTGAGACAGCTGTATATCGTTTTGACCCGAAAGCAGCAAGGGTAGAAACATTATTATTGTTATTAGTACTTTTTTCATTTTACGCAAACATTATATTTTTATACTTTTATTTTTTCTTCACGAAAAATTTATCTTTGTCCGATTTACCTAACGCTCTGTTCACTCTGTCGCACACGGTTCGAGCTTCTTCTATTGTATTGAATCCGCCTGCATAATACCTGTAAACGCCATTTGAGTAGACTTCGTAGATATCTAAATTGAACAACTGCTTAATCCTGACGAAGTCGGAACTACCCATACTTGCCGGTTTGGTAACTGCCGCTACTTGAATCGTATAAGGCAAATTCTGCACGTTTGCTCCTGTGCCTGTCGGCATTTGAGGCTGTGCGACAGTTTGCTGCGGCGGCTGATATTGCGGCTGATATTGCGGCTGTTGAAATCCGTCCTGTATTTGCCGGACGCCGTACATATCTACCGATGGAGTTACAGTCAATCGAGTGTCGTACAGGGCTTCGCCTGTTGTTCCGGTTACGGTAAACTCTGTTCTGCGGTTTGCCTGATAATCGGCTTCGCTTCGTTCGGGTTTAACGCGCAATTGCGATTCGCCGTATCCTTTAGACGCAAGTCGATTCGTCGGTATCCCTTTTGAAACAAGATATGCCACAACCGACGCCGCTCTTTTTTCGGAGAGTGTCTGATTATATTTTGCTGTACCTCGACTGTCGGTATGCGAACGTATTTCTATTATCAAAGTCGGGTTCTTTTGCAGAATAGTAACGAGTTTGTCTAATTCTATATACGATTCCGGAAGCAAATCCCATTTATTGTAGGCATACAATATATTATTAAGTTGTATGGTTTTTGTGATTTTTTTCAAATCTATATCCATATTGTATCCCGTAGCCGTGCAAAATTCTATACTTTGCGTGATTTCGCCTACTTCCAGAGTTCTATCGTCGGCGAAAAATTCGTCGCCTTTGCCTACCGTTGCTTTCACCATATAGATTGTGTTTTCCTTAACATCGCCGAAACGGTATTGCCCATTCACATCGGTTTCCAAAAGTTTGATTGCCTGCCCGTTTTCAAATACTTCGATTTTAGCTTTCGCTATCGGACCAAGTTGAGTGACAGTAGATTTATCCTGACTTTCTTCGGAACCGGTAACGATACCCGAGATATAGGCATCGCTGCTGTTCATCGGTAAATCCCAACCACGCAAGGCGGCAAACCGTTCGTTGATAGAGTTATATGTCCGAGTAATCGGATTATAGCGCAACACGGAAGCCGACAGTTCGTATGCCGACTCGTCGGGCTCTATATAAAATACATAACTGCCATTTTCGTCGGATGTCAACTTTTCGACTAATTTACCGTCTTTTTTCACTTCTATTGAGATTCCCTGCATGGGCTGCTTGGTTATCGAATCGTATATCCGCCCCGAAGCGGTCAATGCCGAGGGGTAACCTTCGAACTTGAATATATCGTCGTTATTTGTCGAACGCCGCGAACTGACCAGCATTCCTTCCGAGAAATCAAATTTTTCGATAAGATTCACATCGTCGTGCGACGAGTTGAACGGCAAACCGAGATTGATAGCTGTTCCGTGGATATTTCCGTCGATTTTGGAAGCAAAGATATCCATTCCTCCGTATCCGGGATGCCCGTCGGAAGAGAAAAATAAATATTCGCCCGCAACAAAGGGAAACATTTCTGTTCCTGAAGTGTTAATTTCACGTCCGAGGTTTATTGGCTTGCTCCATGTCCCGTCCGGAAGTTTATCGGTGTACCAGATATCCGATTTCCCGTATCCGCCTTCCATTACGGAAACAAAGTATATTCTTCTGCCGTCGGGTGTAACGAACGGGTGACCAATGGGTTCGCTGCGGTTTTCGATTTTCAGATTATCAATTTCTTTCCATTGATTGTTTTTAAATTCCGCAAAATAGATATAACATTGTTCATTTTTTGATGCGCCCGTACATCGGGTATAATATCCCAAATTGTTAACAGGGTCGTATGCAAACGTTCCTTCGTTTTTTCGGACGCTTCCCTTATTCAGTCCAATAATCGGTTCACCTTTATTATAGATGTCGTTGATAAAAACAGACATGTAAAATTTCGAATAAGGTAAACCCGTACGCGGGGAGATATCGACTTGTTGCCGGCTCTGTCCACCGACGTCTTCGACAGGGTTTCCTGTGGAGGCGTATATTAAATTATCGTTAAAATATGCGACCCCATATTCGCTACCTCTTGTGTTCAAAGTCTCCATTGGCTGGAGTTTGAACTTGGGATTTTCCATAAGATGCGTCTTCGCAAAGTCGCACGAAGCGATTTTAACATCCACTAATTTGTTGTCGGGGTTCGACCTTTTGAAGACTTCAAACTGCTTTTTAGCTTCATCGTATTTCCTTAAATTAAGTAAAACTTCTCCATATCCGAAATAAACATCAGATAGCATATACCCGCTCCTGATGGCTTTAACAAAATATGATTCAGCTTTTTCAGGTTGATTCATCCTCCTGTAACTTTCGGCTATGCTGAAAGTTATATGACTTAAAAGTTGTGGGTCGGTGATTTTACTTTCGAGCAAGCTATACTCTTGAATAGCTTCATAATATCTCCCTCCATTAAATGCTTTATCGGCTTTTTTGGTGTTTTGTCCATACAAAACACTCGCAACCAAAATAAGCGTAACTAATAATACCAAATTCTTTTTCATACGAACTATTTTCTTTAAATCGAGTGCAAATATATATACTTTATCGGCACATATTCTGTCTTTAACATTATTTAACTTTAACTTCAAACATTTTTAATTTAGCCTGTTTTTCTGTCTTAATGTTTTTCACAAAAAACATCACAACTTTCAACTAAGTGTAACGGTGAAAAAACATGCAAATTTATATATAAAATTTAATATCGCGTTTTTTTTTTTTTAATTTAACGCAAGATGCTATATTTCACGCTCTTCTTATTCTGATTTTTAATGAATTTTCAATCGGTCTGTCGTTTATTAATATAAGATATCCGCCTCCGCCGGCTCCCGAAAGCTTCCATCCCAACGCTTTTGACCGAAAATATTCGATGTTTTCCAACACTTTTGCGTCGGCCATTTTTGGAAACATTTTTATCTGTGCTTCGAACGATTTACGCACACTGTCGGAAAATTTTGCCGTGTTTTTTTCCAGAATTGCGTGCCAACATTCGTCTGTAGCTTCGCTCAAAGCTTTAACATTCGCCTCGTTGATGTATGTTTCGGAAAGCACATTGTATTCACCCGAACGCGGCGAAAGTGAAATTAAGCAGATATGTTCTTCCAGCCAGTCGATGATGTCGTTATCGAATACCGACTGTATTTCGCAGGGCCAGTAATCGCCGTTGTAATCCAACCTGTTAAGCCCCGGCATCACAATTCCGAGCGAATCCTGCGAACCGCTGATTTCTATTTTGCCGGGAGGGTTTTCGTAACAGAACAGCGTTTTAGCCAACTTCTCCTTGTCGCCGACAGGGATATCCGTATGCCACAGTTCGATGGCTTTTTTTCTTGTGCTTGTGGACATACCGCTCCGGTCGTTAAAATCGTAATCGGGTTCTATCGAGACAGTTAATACCGGCCCCGGATAATGTTTTGAGACGTATGGCTGGTCGAGCCAGCCGCCCGCCAAGTCTATACGGTAGGGTATGTTACACTCTCTTCTGAGCGCAGTTGTCGAACGAACGGGCAAATTTCCGTGCGGTATCCTTTTGTGGACTACATATTCTATCCCCAACTTTTTACACAGAGACTCTTTTGCAGGAGTATGTCCGTCTTCGTTTACAAAAAATATATCCGGTTTAATTTCGAGGATATCGTCTTCGAAATCAAGCAATCCGCTGCCTTTATTCACGAAAGCGTATTTGACGGATTTCAAAGCGCTCACCATGTACAGTCTTTCCTGTTCGGTGTTAATGGTTTTTCGACCTTTCAGCTCCGAAATCGTTGCGTCCGAACCGATTCCGACATATAAATCGCCCAAAGCCGCCGCCTCTTCAAAAAACGCCACATGTCCA
>JAIRLF010000105.1 GCA_031259655.1 Prevotellaceae bacterium | reverse complement strand
TCATTATTCCGGGCAACGACCCGCATTTCAGCGAATATCCGGCGAAATGTTGGAAATATCGAAAATGGATATCGGGTTTTACCGGTTCGGCGGGAACATTGACGGTAACGCTTGACGATGCTGCCTTATGGGTTGATTCGCGGTATTTTATACAGGCAAAAAAACAGTTGGAAGGCACAGGTATAGAGATGCAAAAAACCGGCGCCGGCAAATTATTTGACGAATCGTGGCTGAAAACGCATCTCGGACACGGCGGAAAAGTCGGAGTAGACGCCAAACGGTTTTCCGTAAACGCCTTCGAGACATTGAAACAATCGTTAGCGCCATTGATTCTTACCGAGATAGGAGACGTTTTCGACACAATCTACCCCGACAGACCCGCTTTGCCCGAATCGAAAGCCTTCCTGTTACCCGACGAGGTTACAGGAAAAAGCAGACGCGAAAAACTTGCGGAGTTTGCACAGTCGACAACCCCAAACGGAGAAATATACATCGTCGCAGCGCTGGACGAAATCGCATGGATATTGAACATGAGAGGCTCGGACGTTGCATACAATCCTGTCGTTATAGCTTATTTGATAATTGATTATCCGGAGACACATCTGTTTATGAGCGCAAAACAGCTGTCGGAAAACGACCGCGAACAACTCTCTGCCGACGGTGTAACAATACATCCTTACAGCGAGTTCGACTCGTTCGTTTCGTCGATTGCGAATAACAGGACAGCGAAACTCAATTTCAACAAACTCAATTTCCACACATACAAACTGCTGAAAGACAAAGCAACGATTGTCGAAGAAAAGAATATCGCCGAAACAATTGCTTTTCGCAAAGCGGTAAAAAACAAGGTCGAACTTGACGGTTTTCGCAATTGCATGATTACCGACGGAATTGCCATGGTTCGCTTTTTGAAGTGGTTGAACGATAATTTCGGGAAAACCAGGATTACGGAAACCGTCGCCGCCGGCAAGTTAGAAGAGTTCCGTAAGCAGGGAAACAACTTCAAAGGACTTAGTTTTAGCACAATATCGGCATACGGAGCTAACGGAGCTTTGCCCCACTATTCGCCCTCGAAAGATTCGGACGTCGAAATCGGCGCCGAAGCCTTCTATTTAGTCGATTCCGGAGCGCAATATCTTACCGGAACAACAGACCTCACCCGGACTTTGCACTTCGGCAATCCTTCGGATGAAGAAAAAGAAGATTATACTCTGACGCTTAAAGGGATGATTAACTTGAGTATGGCTGTATTTCCGGCAGGAACAAGAGGAGCGCAACTTGATATACTTGCGCGTCAGTTCCTTTGGGAGAAAGGCAAAAATTTCCTGCACGGGACGGGGCACGGAGTTGGTCATTACCTTAATGTGCACGAAGGACCTCAAAGCATTCGAAGCGAGGAAAATCCGGTGGCTTTATGTCCGGGAATGGTAACATCGAACGAACCGGCGATATACGTCGAAGGAAAATACGGTATCCGAATCGAAAATCTCATCGCATGTAAATCGCACACGGTTACCGGCTTCGGCGATTTTTATGCATTCGAGACACTGACAGTCTGCCCGATAGAAATGCGAAGCATAAATATTTCGATGATGAGCAAAGACGAAATAAAATGGCTGAACGATTATCATCAATGGGTCTATGATTCATTATCTCCATACCTTGAAGACGAAGAAGTTGAATATCTTAAAACAGTAACGGCGGCGATATGAAAAACAAATTGAAAGAATACCGTATCATCCTGGCGTCTCAATCGTTGAGACGGAGAGAACTGATTAAGGGTCTGGATATTCCCTTCGAAATCGCGGAAGATTACGATTTCGACGAATCGTATCCTGCTGATATGCCGGTTGACGAGGTCGCCGGATTTTTGGCTGAAAAGAAATCGGACGCCTGTCCCCGACAGCTAAACGAACGCGAGTTCTTAGTTACTGCGGACACGATGGTGAAATGCCGGGACGAACTTATCGGAAAGCCTGCTGACAAACAGGAGGCAATCGAAATGTTGAAAAAACTTTCGGGACGTAAACACGAAGTCATAACGGGCGTTTGCGTAAAAAGCAACAGGCGCAAAACAGTATTCAGCGTTTCGTCGTATGTGTTTTTCGCAGAACTGACTTCCGACGACATAGAATATTACGTCGAAAACTACCGTCCGTTCGATAAAGCCGGCGCTTACGGAATACAGGAATGGATAGGATACACCGGTATCGAACGAATCGAAGGTTCGTACTATAATGTTATGGGACTGCCCGTTGCGCGTCTGTGGAACGAATTGAAATGTTTAATCGAATAATAATAATTTAGAGTTATGATATATCACATAATTACGTATTTACGAAAGATTTTCGATATCCCGGGAGCGGGAATGTTTAATTTTATTTCGTTCAGGGCTGCCTTGTCGATGATTTTTTCGTTGATTTTTGCCCTGTTTGTCGGTAAATGGATAATAAGAGCGTTGCAACGCAGGCAAATCGGAGACGAAGTGAGAGATTTGGGCATCGAAGGCCAGATGTCAAAAAAGGGAACTCCTACGATGGGCGGAATTATTATTCTGCTCTCGATACTGATTCCGACCTTGCTGTTTGCCCGATTAGACAACATTTACCTGCTGTTGATGATAACGACAACAGTTTGGCTTGGATTAATCGGTTTTATCGACGATTATATCAAAGTATTCAAAAAAAACAAGAAGGGACTTAGCGGCAAATCCAAGATTATCGGGCAAATCGGTCTCGGGATAATCGTGGGCAGCATCCTGTTTATCAACGACGACGTGATTGTCCGCGAAAAAGTCGAACCCGGAACTCCCGAAGCGCAAGTCTCTACTGTCGGCGACCGGAAAATATGGTCGAAAAAATCGAAATCGACAATTACTACCGTCCCGTTCTTCAAAAACAACGAGTTCGACTACAATATGCTGATGCCCGGCGAAGGCAAAACCAAACAAATCGGAGGCTGGATAATCTTTGTTATAGTTACAATTGTCATTATCACAGCCGTATCGAACGGAGCAAACCTCACCGACGGCATCGACGGGCTGCTCACCGGCATATCTATCGTCATCGGCACGACGCTTGGGATTTTCGCCTATCTGTCGGGTAATATAATCTATGCCGATTACCTTAATATAATGTATATCCCCTCGACCGGCGAGCTTGTTGTTTTTATTGCGGCGTTCATCGGCGCATTGATTGGTTTCCTTTGGTACAATTCGTATCCGGCTCAAGTGTTTATGGGCGACACGGGAAGTCTGGCGCTTGGCGGAATCATTGCGGTGTTTGCGATTATCATACGTAAAGAACTGCTTATCCCTATCTTATGCGGAATATTTTTTGTCGAAAGCATGTCGGTCATCATTCAGGTATCGTACTTCAAATATACGAAAAAACGTTATGGCGCAGGAAAACGAATCTTTAAAATGACTCCCCTGCACCATCACTACCAAAAAAAAGGAAATGCAGGAATAGACGCATGTCTCCAAAAACCGCTGCAACCGTTGCCGGAATCGAAAATCACCGTACGGTTTTGGATTATCGCGATACTTTTAGCCGTAATCACGGTCGTTACTCTGAAAGTGAGATGAAAAAAACGAAAAATATTAGATAAAATTATGTTGATAATGAGAAAAACAGTATTGCTTTTATGTTTTTTTGTATTGAGTAAGGGAATTGAAGCTCAATCTGTAAATCTCGGATTCCGAGGAGGTTTAGCTATTCCCAACATTGTTGCGGGAAGCGAGAATCCTTTGAGCGACGGTTATTCGTCGCGCTTTGCCGGCAGCGGAGGAATATTTACCGAAATAGGTATAAACAACACGTTTTCTGTGCGTTTCGGCATCGAATATTCCGGACAGGGAGGAAAGCGGAACGGGATTCAGGCAATGTCCTCGAACCAGTTGATTATGGATATGGCAACGCGAATGGGCGCCGATATAACGGAAGAAACCGCCGCGATACTCGGAGAAATGGCGACGCTTATACCTCCGATTTTTTATGCCGACGTCAATAACACTGTGAAATTCGATTATTTGATCTTACCTTTGTCGTTACAGGCGGGTAAAAATCTCGGAAACAGTCCTTACCGGATTTATGTGAACGCCGGTCCTTTCGTTTCACTCCTGATGTCCGGCGAACAGGTGTCGAAAGGTTTGAGCAAATTGTATGCCGCAGCGGACAAAACCGGTACTTTGTGGACGAGTATTCCATCTGACATACAGTCGAATATAGCCAAAGAAGTTCCCGAATTGGCTCATGTTTTGGAGAACGGCGCAGAGTTCGGAACCTCGGTAATAACAGGAGAAATACGACCGGTAAATTTTGGCGTTCAGGGAAATATAGGGCTGTCGTATCAATGCGGCAAATACAGTCGGTTCTTTATCGAAGCCGGTGGAAATTACGGCTTTGTACGAATACAGAAGAATAAAGCAAACGGCGACAACAACACAGGCTCGGCAAATATCGTGATAGGATACTCTTTCAGGATTACCGCGCTGTAAAAATTACTTGGCGACGACCACTGTCTTCGTATAATTGACAATATGTTGATATTGCCGTGTCAAAATTTTCCTGCGAAATTATGTCCTGGCGAAATAATGGGCGGCTAATTTTTCGATGTATTTGCCTATAATATCAAATTCGAGATTTACGATGCTGCCTTTCCGCAGTTTACAGAAATTCGTATGTTCGTATGTATAGGGAATAATAGCATTTCGGAAACACCCGTCTTTTGAATTGACAACTGTCAGGCTCACGCCATTGACGGATATTGAGCCTTTTTCGACAGTAATGTTGCCTTTCGACGGGTTGTATTCGAAAGTGTAATACCAGCTTCCGTCGGCTTCTTCGATATTTGTGCAGACGCCGGTTTGGTCAACATGTCCTTGAACTAAATGACCGTCGAGCAGGCTGTCGATTTTCATACTTCGTTCGAGATTAACCCAATCGCCCACTTCGAGTGTCCCGAGGTTCGATTTTTCCAGCGTTTCTTTGACCGCAGTAACGGTGTATTCGTCGCCGTCTTTCCATACAACAGTGAGACATACGCCGTTATGCGCAACGCTTTGGTCGATTTTTAATTCTTTAGCAAACGAACAACGGAGAGTGATATGCATATTCCCCTGCTCTTTTTCAATTTTGGTAACAATACCCGGTTCTTCTACTATTCCTGAAAACATAATGTTCTTTATTATTTTTTTCGTTTTATATCTATTTCGTAATATACCTTTCCATTTCCCGAAATCGCTGTTTCGGGGATTCCGGAACGCGACTGAACCATATTGTTCAGTCTGATTAAGTTCATCTTATCTTCTCCTACGATGTTATGATTCGCCATTCCGGCAAGAGTTGCTACCCCATAAAGCAAAGCCATGAAAGGATTTTCTCTGATTAAATCGAGTATTCTTTTTTGCGGAGGTAAATTTAAATTCAGATTCAATTTCCACGGATCATATTCCGGCGCCGTATATCGAAACATGTTTTTTGCCCTTTCGTACCCCAAATATTTCGGAGGCATCATCAAATCGGGATGTTTCATGCCCGGAATCGGCATAGGAATCACCGGAGACGCAGATGTTTTTTCCGGTGTTTTTTCGACCTGCAATTCCGGCGTTTTAATGATTTTCTCGGTGATAACAGTGTCTTCCGAAACAAAAATATTTGATGTCGAATCACCGGATTCCGATTGCCCCGCAAGATGCAAAGGGATACTCACTGTCAACAATAATATGCTGATTCTATATATATTATGCTTTAAAATATCCATATAACAACAACAATTTATTTTTGCAAAATTAAAGAAATATATAGAAAGTGAAAAAAAAATTTGCACAGAGATAATTTTATATGTACTTTTGCACCCGATTTCTGAGGTACCATAGCTCAGTTGGTAGAGCAAAGGACTGAAAATCCTTGTGTCCCCGGTTCGATTCCTGGTGGTACCACAAATAAACTAAAAACTAAGAGTTAAGAACTAAGTGGCTGACGCCGGCTGTGAAACTAAAAACAAAGAACAAAGAACTAAGTCCCCCATCACCAGAGGTGCAACCCTCAAAAAGTAACTACTGTCGTGTCGACGCTTGGTCGTCATTGTCCGGTAGAGATGTAAAATATTGCATCTCATCGACAACATCTACGTAGGGGCTGTGTCAAAAGACCGAAATCGTCGTCATTGTAATTTCAGAACTCCTATACTGTAGGGAGGGGGAGGGCAAGGCATGCCTTGCCCCTACAACGATGAACGGCTGGCGTCAGCCAAATCGTAAATCTAAAATCTAAAATCGTAAATCAATTCTCAATTAATGTACGGATACTGTTTGCCACAGCTTCAAATTCCTCTTTACTAAGTTTCAGTTTAGGTTTACAGAAGTTGGCGTCTTTTTCGTTGTTTATCGGGATAAGATGGATATGAGCGTGCGGCACTTCGAGACCTAACACTATCATTGCAACCCTTTTACAGGATATTGCTTTTGCGATTGCTTTGGCTACTTTTTGAGCGAAAACCGTCAATCCGGCGAATTCGTCGGCGTTTAAATCGAAAATGTAATCAACCTCTTTCTTTGGAATCACCAAAGTATGACCTTTGGTCAACGGATTGATGTCTAAAAAGGCAAAATATTTGTCATCTTCCGCAATTTTGTACGAAGGAATTTCGCCTGCCACTATCTTTGAAAAAATTGTCATAACTCGTAATTTTATGATTATAAATATATTTTTACTGTTTCGAAATGCAAAATTACAAATATTTCGGTAAACAACAATTTTTTTTCGCTTGTATTTCTATTTTTACTACATTTGTGCAATTTTTTATTCCGGAAAACACGTATTTGATAGAATAAAAGAGAATGAATGACAAATATAAATGAATAGTAATGTATCTATTGGGATGTGATATTGGGAGTTCGTCGGTAAAGGCTTCCATAGTGAATCAGGAGAGCGGGTTAACAGTGAGTTCGGAGTTTTATCCGAAAGAGGAAGCCCCGATTAAAAC
>JAIRLF010000017.1 GCA_031259655.1 Prevotellaceae bacterium | reverse complement strand
TAATTTGATAGATTAAAACGGGTATGAAGAAAGATAATAGGAATATGAAAAAGATAATCGTTTCAATTATGAGGATGAAAAAAGAAATATTAATTGTCGTATGTGCATGTTTTAATATCATTACGTATGCAGAGTCCGGTATCTATGACCTGCGTTGCGAGTATTTGTCTGACCCGCTCAGCATCGACACTCCTCATCCGCGATTAGCATGGAAGATACAAACCAAAAAACAGGGTTTGAAACAAACAGCGTATCAAATCTTTGTTGCAAGCGACAGAAATCTTTTACAGGAAGGCAAAGCCGATTTGTGGGATTCCGGGAAAACACTGTCGGACGATCAGATTGCCGTACAATATGCGGGGAAAGATTTGACGGGACAGAAATTAGTCTATTGGAAAGTCCGTTTTTGGGATAATAACGACCGTCTGTCGGCATGGAGTCCGATAGCCCGGTTCGGCGGTGGATTGACGAAAGCGGAAATCAACGCTGCCGCTTGTATCGGATTTCCGAAAGAAGCGTATCCCGACAGGAAATTGGGCGTAATCAGTCCGTTGTTTCGGAAAACGTTTGATTATCGAGGAGGCGCAACCCTTTTATATGTCAATTCTCTGGGTTATCACGAAGTATATCTTAACGGCAAAAAAGTCGGCGACAAAGTTCTCGAACCGTCCGTATCGCAATACGACAAACGTTCGCTATACAATACCTACGACCTCTCTCCATATCTGAAAAAAGGTAAAAACGAACTTGTTATCCACTCAGGTTCCGGTTGGTATAAAAGCGGATTGCCGGGCGTGGCTTACGATTCTCCGCTGTTAAGGGCGAGGATGGAAAACCGTTCCGGCAACGAATGGAAAACCATTCTCTGCTCCGACCACACTTGGGAAACAGCATTGAGCGGATATTACGACATGGGCAACTGGCGATATCAGAATTTTGTCGGCGAGCGGGTGTATGGCGGATACCAACCGGAATGGCGTCCGGTCACGATTGTGGAAATCCCTCCTCACCTTGTAACACCACAAATGAGCGAAGGTAATTACATCGCCGAAACGCTCAAGGTCAAACAAATTACGCGGCTTTCCGACAATTCTTTCCTGGTCGATTTTGGAAAAAATATCATCGGCTGGGCGGAAATATATTTCCCGAAACTAACCAAAGGTCAGGAAATCGTGCTTGAATACGCCGAGCATCTTGATTCGGAAGGCAACATTACAAAGATGAATCAGAGGGACTGTTACATTGCTTCCGGCGATAAAAATGAAATGTTCCGTAACCGTTTTACTTACCGGGGATTTCGTTACATAAAAATATCAGGACTCGGACAGGCTCCGCCGCCCAAGTCGCTAAAATCGCTCGCCATTCACGCCGATTTCGGAAAAGAATCTTCTTTCAAATGTTCCGACGCCGACATGAACGCCATTCACGACTTCGTGCAGCATACTTTGCGCTGTTTGAGCGCTGGCGGGCATATTCTCAGCGATGCTTCTTTCGAACGTCTCGGATATGGCGGCGACGGACTTGCTTCGACAGCGACAGCGCAAACGATGTTCAATCTTGCACCTCTGTACGCAAACTGGATGGCAGCCTGGGCAGACTGCAATTATCCCGACGAAGGATTGCCGCACACCGCTCCGGCGCCATATAATGCCGGAGGCGGCCCGTACTGGTGTGGATTTGTCATAATGGCGCCGTGGTATACTTATCTTAATTACGGCTCTCCGAAATTGCTCAAACAATATTATCCCCTCATGCAACAGTGGCTGGATTATGTGGAAAAATATAAAAAAGACGGACTGTTGCAAGCTTGGGGAAATGCGAAATATCGCAGTCGCGGATGGTTTCTTGGCGACTGGGCTTCACCCGCAGGCGTCAAAGACAGTGACCCGAAATCGGTCGAGGTCGTGAATAACTCTTTTATCTGCATCTGCTACGAAACAATGAGCAAAATCGCCGCCTTGCTGGGAAAAACCGAAGATACAAAACGATATTCCGAATTGGCGGACACCTTACGGAAATTAATACATGAACGGTGTTTCGATATGGAAAAAAATATTTATGGCTCCGGTTCGCAGATAGACCTCGCATTTCCAATGCTTGCTTCGGTACCCGGCGAACTGCTTTCGAAAGTGAAACAAAACTTGTATCACGAAACCGAACGCAATGACGGACATATCTCCTGCGGATTAGTCGGTATTCCCGTCCTTGCCGAATGGGCTGTCTGTAACAATGCTCCCGATTTCATGTACTCGATGCTGAAAAAGAAAGACATGCCCGGATATTTATATATGATAGAAAAAGGAGAGGCTACGACTACCTGGGAACACTGGAACGCCGAAAGAAGCCATATCCATAACTGCTACAACGGTATAGGAACATGGTTTTATCAGGCTGTCGGCGGTATTCGTCCCGACCCTTCGGCGCCAGGATATCGCAAAGTAACTATCAGTCCACAGATTCCCGAAGGTATTACCCGGGCGGAAGTTACAAAAGAAACGCCTTACGGAACTCTTGTCGTGAAATGGAAAAAAAACAACGAAAAAATACGGTTCGACATTACCGTCCCGGTCGGATGCACGGCAGAACTCGTGTGGAAAAAGGAAAAAACAGCGCTGGAATGCGGACAACACAGAATTATCAAGTAAAAACGGCGACAAGGTGACGGCTTCGGAATTGCTCCGCGAGTTGGATGTCTTGAAAGAAGCCGGTATCGGAGAAGTGGAAATTAATCCGATTGAATTCCCGGAAGCCGACGATTTGATGTAAAATATATATATAAAAAAGATAAATATATAAAAAATATACACACGAAAATAAAATAAATTCTATCTTTGCCACATGTTATCGTAAACATAACAAAATATGAATTGTACCTTATAAAAAATAAAACAATTTTATACTCTATATGATGATCTCTGTCGAAAGAAAGTGCTTAGGCGCTAACGCGCATGAGGAAAAGCCTGCAATATCCCAAAACGTGGTATCGTTTTTCGAAAGAATCACTTTGAGATTTCCTCATATAAGGCTTGTTCTGCACAAAATAGCCCGGAATCCCTGCAACATGCATTTTCCACCATTTGAAATTCATCCGATACAGGAAGGAGGGCGTCTCAAATGTCCTCTTCTATCTATATTCAATCCATAAATTATTAAACCATTAAAAACAGAATGCCTATGAAAAAAACAAATTGAACGGATGACGGCAAAAAGCGGCCGGAAAATGCTGGTATCGTCTCCTGGCCACGCCGACTTTAAAACGTAAAAAATACCCAGTTAAAAACAAACTTTTCCGGCAGGACGGGTTGTATTCTATCATTCCACCAAAGATGGAAAAGTGAAAATCAAAAAGATATGTATCAAGAAAAATTTAAATTAAAAACAATTCAGATAAGAACAAATTTATA
>JAIRLF010000401.1 GCA_031259655.1 Prevotellaceae bacterium | reverse complement strand
GCACATCAACTCTCAATTAATTGTATATAAGGTTCTAATAATTCGACCGTCGGTTGTTACGCCTTCTATAATTACAGAATACGATGAATTTGAATCGGCGGTATAGAAATCAAAATCAGCGTTTCCTTCCGAAATTTTGATGTTTGGTTTCCAAAAAACAGTTGTACGTCTGTCGGTTCCCGTCATTTGTTCTTCGGTTTCGTATTTTGGCGAATAAAATTCGACATCTTTGCGATAACCTTTAGGAACCATGGTTTTCATATTGAACTGTATACCTTTTTTGGGAGTAATATTTCCTGTTTTAGTAGAAATAATGATAGCTCCTCCGGCGCCTTTTGTGCCGAGCACAGCCGCTTCGGCGCCTTTCATTATCTCAATAGTTTCCACATCCTTGATATTAATATCTCTTAAATCCACATCTTCCCAAATCACATCGTCGACAATTATCACGGGCGGAATCGACGAACCGCGTATAGAAATTTGGTCGCCAATGACCGAAACTCCGCCGACAATCATAAGCGCCTGATACAAATCGTTATATCGTTCAAACTTTTCGGAAGGTATGACGGTATTCATTATCGAAGAATACAGAGATTGTTTTCTTGGCTCGGTTTTTTGTCCGGTTATTGTTACTGCTTCAAGCTCAATACTTCGAGAGCCGTTTTCTTCGATATATTTCCTGTCCGATTTTTCGATATATCGCAACAACAAACTGTCGGGCTGAAAATCCGGTACTGCAAACGGTTTTATTTCGGGGAATGACTCCTTATCCACAATTAGTTCCACATATTTGGCGCCTCTTTTACTCAAAGCCTGCACAACATAAACAGTACTGTCGGGAAACTCGAATCCATTGAAATAGAAACGTCCATTTTCGTCGGACGTAGTCATGTTTGCATAGTTTGCATTCAACGAAAAGATTGATACCGTATTGTTTGCATTGGCTTTACTTCCTAAAACCCGTTCTACCGTTCCGGAAATTTCTTGTCCTAATTCCATATAATGAGACGGGCGTTCGAACGAATTTTTCAGAACTGCCGGAATATCATATCGTTTCCAACCTTGAGTGAGCAAGAGAGCATCAATACTCAATTGATTGTTAGCGTAATATTCGGGCGATTCGATGTAGCCCCTGATATCGGAACAAAGCAACAGGCTCGAAACGATTGTGAACAAGCTGTCGGGCATAATATCTTTATTATCAGTAACCGAGACCGAAAAATCGCCTTCGAGCGGATTATTTGCCGCGTCGGTAACGCGGACTTTTGCCGAAACATATTCCCGTCGTTTGTATTCCGGCTTGTTTGTTGATATTTCGACTTTTGCGAGTTCGTCTGTATTCAGATTGAAAATCATGCGTTCGCTTATTGGGTTCATATTGTTATCAAACAGAAGTATTTGACTGATGCCTGAGGGCAGCGAAGTTTTGTCAATCGCCAGTATATTGTTCTGTGGCACAGCACCCGCATAAATCGGTATCCCTCGTGTATGAACAATCAGATTGAGAGGGCGTTCGACATATTCCGTCCCTTTCAGGAGCGTGATATACAATTTGCTTCTGCTCCAACTTGCTTTCAGAATACAGGCATCGGGCTGTATTGCCGGCAGTTGAAACCGTTTCGCTTTGCCCGGTTTGTTTTTGAATACGGCATAATATGTTTTCCCTTTTTCGGGAAAGAAAGCAAAATATCCCATTCCGGCATGTCGCGAATTCACCGACACCACAAGAGTATCGTTATTGTCGAACACTTCGCCCGTCACATCTTCCGACAATCCGTTAGTTTTAAGCGCCTTGAACGCCACTTTGCAATGTTGGTTATCAATAATATATCCCCCTTCGGGGAAAAACGAGACATCGAAATCGGTTTCCTCTTTAGGCACGGAAATATATTTCTTATATCGTCGTCCGTTACTGTCAAATTCCAGATAAACAATTTGTTGTTTGTCGGGAGACGTTTTAAAAGAAAAGTCTTCCGAGGTTTTGACGGCAATATTTTTATCAATATCGATTTTCCTGATTTTGCCGGTATCGACACGTAATTTCAAGTTTTCGACATAGATTTCCTGATTCCCGTACCGATGAAATTCTATTCTCAACGAGGCTTTGTTATCTTTAAGGTCAAACTTTGGAATTATCTGTATAGACGACGATTGCGGGTCGGCAATAAACACTTTTTTTTCGAAAAAATAATCGGGTTTGTTGCGCATGAAATTTGTATATGCCCGTAGCATGTATGTTCCTTCGGGCAAATCCTCCGCCAAATCGATTCGATTGTGAAACATGCTGTCGACAGGACGGATTTTGTCCAGGCTAACTAATTCTCCCGCAGGGCTTATCAGTTCGACATATACATAACGGCTTGCACACATAGGAGTATGCAACAATGCATCAACGATATAAGCTCTGTACCAAATTTTTTCTCCGGCAACATAAGTCGATTTGTCGGTATGGATGTGGATTTTTTCCTGCGGAAAGAGCTTCAATTGGCGTAAAAACTTTTCTTCGACGAAATTAGCGTCGAAAATGGTATCTGTTTTTTGACTCCAAAGGGTAATGGCTAAAACAGAAAAAACGACCGTAAGTAATGCTTTCATCATCTGTAATGTTTTTGCAAAGATACTGTATTTTTTTAACATACAAATTTTTTCTTCGTAATTGAATTAGTTTTACTATCTTTGCGCGATTTTTGAATACAAAATTTTTAAAAGTAAAGTACAATGAGTAAAGTAAAAATTGGAATTAATGGTTTTGGACGTATAGGTCGATTAGTTTTTCGCGCAGCTCAAGGACGTGATGATATTCAGGTTGTTGGAATCAACGACTTGATTAGTGTCGAATATATGGCATACATGTTGAAATACGACACCGTTCACGGCCGGTTTGATGGAACCATCGAAATTAAAGATGGAAATTTAGTAGTAAACGGTAATACCATTCGTGTAACAGCAGAAAAAAATCCTGCGGACTTGAAATGGGGAGACGTTGGCGCAGAGTATGTTGTTGAATCAACAGGCTTGTTCTTGTCGAAAGATAAAGCTCAGGGGCACATCGACGCAGGCGCGAAATATGTTGTGATGTCGGCTCCTTCGAAAGACGATACCCCAATGTTTGTATGCGGCGTAAACTTCGAAGCTTACGAAAAGGGGACGCAATTTGTTTCCAACGCATCGTGCACAACCAACTGTTTAGCTCCTATTGCTAAAGTGTTGCACGACAAGTTCGGTATCCTCGACGGTTTGATGACTACGGTTCATGCTACGACCGCTACACAAAAAACTGTCGACGGTCCTTCGGCAAAAGACTGGAGAGGCGGACGCGCTGCTTCGGGAAACATAATCCCTTCGTCGACAGGCGCTGCCAAAGCCGTTGGCAAAGTGCTTCCGGCATTGAACGGCAAGTTGACCGGTATGTCGCTACGTGTTCCTACTTTGGATGTTTCGGTAGTTGACCTTACGGTAAATCTTGCTAAACCTGCTACTTACGACGAAATAAAAGCAGCAATGAAATCGGCTTCCGAAAACGAACTGAAAGGCGTTCTGGGATACACCGAAGATGACGTTGTTTCGTCGGATTTTATTGGCGACCCGCGTACTTCGATATTCGATGCAAAAGCCGGTATCGCATTGACGAACACCTTTGTTAAAGTTGTTTCGTGGTACGATAACGAATGGGGATATTCTAACAAAGTGTTGGAACTTATCGTTCACATGAAAAAGGTAAACGGATAGTTTGTTTCATTTTTTATATTAATTAGAGGCTGTTTGAAATCGTGTTTCGGGCGGCCTTTTTTTATTTGAATGAAAGTCCACAAATGATGCAGATTAAACAGATTTTATTTTCGACTTTTTCGCACCAACATTATATAAGCGCCTATTTTGTTGAAAACTAAGGTTATTCGACATTGTTATGCGCATAAATACCACCTTTTTGATTTCCTGCTGTAACTTTTATAGCATCAACTTCGTTATACTGACAAAATTTAAATGACTGTGTCACCGAAAGAATACAACAGATGTGTAAATGAATATGCCGACGGACTGTACCGTTTTGCATTAAAAATTATGGATGAAGTGGAAATGGCTAAAGACATTATACAGGAATCGTTCGAAAAACTGTGGATTAATAGAAAAGCTGTCGAACTGTCGAAAGCAAAATCGTACTTATTTACAGTTGCTTATCATTTGATGATGGATACAAAGAGAAAACACAAGCTACAGAACAAATACGAATCAACAGGGTTCGATTACGTTAATAATGAGCAATATTCCGACTTAAACGAAGTGCTTCACCGCGCGGCGGAACGATTGCCCGATATCCAAAGGTCGGTTTTGCTTTTACGCGATTACGAAGGTTATTCGTACGAAGAAATCGGACAAATTACAGGACTGAATCTTTCGCAAGTAAAGGTTTATATCCATAGAGCGCGATTGCAGATGAAATTGTATATTGGAAGTATTGATGCTGTAATATAGATAGTTATGTTTGATATAGATAAAATAGACGATTTTCCGGCATTAGTTCCCGACAAGACTATCCGTTTCGAGGCAAAGAATGAGTTACGACGCTCTCCCGAAATGGATTACGAATGTAGCGAGCGGGAATACAACGATATAATCGCAGAAGAAGAGCTTGTGGAAAAATATCGCATCAGGCTGGCGCCGGATACCAGAATTGTGATGCCGAATAAAAACGCATTGAGACACAAGACGTCTAACCATCGCGTGATATGGTTGTCGATTTCTGCGGTTGCGGCAGTGTTCGCTCTTGTTTTGATTATCGTAACCGACAAGGTTGCCGATAAACCTGTTTATTCTCCAACAGTTACAATATTGCCGAAATCGGAACCCGATGCCGTTCCAAATCCGGTAACAAACCCAAACCCGAACCCGAACCCAAAACCGGCAATTCGTTACGATAAAACAGTTAAACCCAAAACAAATAAAACAAATATTGCTGTAAAAAAAGCTGTTACGCCGGCAGATGAACCCATATCTACAACTGTCGAACAGGATACTGTTCCCGAAACGCCGGAAAACAACGGCAATCTTCCTTCACCGGAAAATGCGCGAATCGAAAAACTCGAACGCATAGCCTCCGTTGTCGTCCCTGTCGAAGTGATGAATAAGGAGAAAACGGTATTTGTATATCAGCCCGACAGGCGACAATACAATCCATACACATCTGCTGACAGGGCGGCGACAATAGTGCAAAAAATTTCTACGGATATTACTGATACCAAAAATAATATAGCCAAAATATTCGACAGTTTCAGAGTTCCGACTTTCTTGAGCCGTTTGAGCCTCGACCGCGGTATAGACAGGGAAATCGACGAATGGGCAAAAAGCAATCCGGACATTCCTTTCAACGTGTTTATCTACGATGCTTCCGAAAACAAAATGAAGGAAATATACGACGAAAACGGAACATTAGTGAGGGTTATTTTCTTCACAAACAAATCATTTAAATATAGAAATAATATAACATATCATGCATTAAATAATAATTAAAAAATTTAAAAAGATGAAAAAAATGATTATTTTAAAAACACAGTGTATTAAATATTTGATACTCTCATTGTTTGTGTGGGCGTTCGCCCTGCCTGTCATAGCAGGCGGAGAAACCGATACTATTATTTATCGTGAAAAAAACAACTCGAAATGGTTTGTTGTAAAAGACGGCAGGGTGTTCAAAAACAAAAGATATTACTCCGCTCTTTATTTGGATTTTGGATATAACCGTTTGGATAAAAGCAATATGTTTACAGGCGCAACGCACGAAAGCGCTTCCGGTTTCCCGAAATTACGAAATTCGGCATTCTCTTCGTTTGCGATGTACACAATGTTCGGACATAGAATTTCCGGCTCGCTGTCGATAATGTCGGGTCTGGGTATCAACTGGGTGAACTACAGGTTTAGCAAAGATGTTACTATCAGAGAAATAAACGATATGGCGACGCAAGTATCCATTGAATCGGTCATTCCCAATTTTTCGTTCATGAAAAAATCGAAACTCGCCGGTTCGTACCTCGAAGTGCCTTTGCTTCTGAACCTTCGGTTCCACAGGTTTTTTGTCGCCGCAGGCGTTGTAGGAGGACTAAATATCGGCAGTCATACAAAAGTGGTATTCGTCGATACGAACGGTAAAAAGCAGACATACAAGGATTATGACATTCATTTGGCTACGTTTAGATACGGCTACACTGTTCGCGCCGGTTTCCGTTGTTTGTCGCTGTTTACGAACTATTACGTCAGCCCTCTCTTTGCCAAAGACGAAGGTCCTCAGGTATATCCGTTTACTATGGGAATATCTCTTAGACTATAGTCGAGAACTAAGAACGAAGAGTGGTTGCGTCGGCTGTAAGCACGCAGATGACACAGATTTGACGGATTTTCGCAGATTTTTCACGATTTGGAAAGGTTCTTAATAAAAAGATTAAAACAGGCTTTGACAATGTCAGCGGGGTGCAGACGCTCGTCGGGAAGGTTTCGACAATGTCAACGGGGTGCGGACGCTCGTCTGGAAGGTTTCGACAATGTCAACGGGGTGCGGACGCTCGTCGGGAAGGTTTCGACAATGTCAGCGGGTTGCGGACGCTCGTCGGGAAGATTTCGACAATGTCAACGGGTTGCGGACGCTCGTCGGGAAGGCTTCGACAATGTCACGGGTTGCTGACGCTCGTCGGGAAAAGCCTCCGGCAATATCGAAGCAGTGTAAGCACGCAGATGACACAGATTTGACGGATTTTCGCAGATTTTCAACCCCGCCCTTACGGAGATTTTGCTTTGTTTGTAATTGATATTTCTATCATAAAAACAAAAATATCGGTCAACAAATCTGCAATTTTTTTTGCCCTGCGTACCCCTAAAATGAAAAAATAGGGGTTTTCGGACTGATACTATTTATTTAGCCCATTCGGGCTTCCGGACAGTCAATTGAGTGAAAAGATTGCATGGTCGGTCGTTGAGGACGATACGGCGAGAAAGATGTTTAAAAAACGGGATAAAGGTTTTTTTATAACCCCTCATCCCGCACATATGTGTAATAATTAATGTAAAGTCAATCAATAGCGTCAAATTTCGACTTTCGATTCGTGCATTTCACATTGTCGCCTCGTCATTGCGACAATCTGAGTTATTAAATCACTCTTTCGATTCGACGTTTATTTTTTAGCTTTATTCGCGATATACTCTTGATTCAAACCGGTTATAATTGCTGATGTGATATCCATCGAAGGCGTTCCGACAATTATTGTAGCTGCGTTCA
>JAIRLF010000283.1 GCA_031259655.1 Prevotellaceae bacterium | reverse complement strand
TATCTTTGCACGAATTTTACAAAAATTAAAGAAACAAAATGTCAAGGACAATAAAATTCCGAAAAGGGCTTAATATTAAGCTAAAAGGTTCTGCAGAGAAAGTGTTGAGTACGGCGGCGGCGTCCTCGGCATACGCTGTAAAGCCGGCAGATTTCAAAGGTCTTACACCTCGACTGTGTGTAAAGCAGGGGGATGAAGTAAAAGCCGGGACGCCTGTTTTTTTCGACAAGTACAAGCCTGAAATACAGTTTGTCGCGCCTGTGAGCGGCACGGTCGAAGCAATCAACAGGGGAGAACGCCGGAAGTTGCTGGAAGTAGTCATTAAACCCGACGCGAAAAACGTTCGGGAGAAATACAAAATCACCGAAGAATTGCTGAACAACAGAGAACAAATCATTGAATTAATGTTGAAAGCGGGATACTGGCCCTTTATAATACAGCGTCCGTACGGGATAATCGCCAATCCTGCCGACAAGCCGAAATCGATATTTGTTTCGGGAATAGACACTGCGCCTTTGGCGGTAGACATGGCTTTCCTCCTTTTGGGGCAGGAAGAATATTTCCAGAAAGGCATTGATGTTCTGTCCAAACTGACAGAAGGAAAGGTCTATTTAGGATTAGACGCCGACGATATGGCATCTAAACTGAATAAAATCACAAATGCGGAAATAACCCTGTTTACCGGCAAACATCCTGCGGGAAACGTTGGCGTACAAATACATCATATCGACCCGATAAACAAGGGCGACATCGTTTGGACAGTAGATGCCCAGCACGTCGCTGCTTTAGGACGGTTTTTCGCGACAGGAGTATACAGCGCCGAAAAGATAATCGCCCTTTGCGGCTCGAAAGTAAAGCGTCCACAATACTACAAACTCATGGCAGGAGCATCGGTGAGCGCGCTGAGCAATCTGATTGACCACAGCGAAAGTACAAGATACATCAGCGGAAATGTTTTGACCGGAACAGCCATATCGAAAGACGGTTACGTCGGATTTTACGACAACAGGATTTCCGTCATTCCCGAAGGCGACGAGTACGAATTTTTGGGATGGGCGATGCCCCGATTTAAGAAATTCAGCGCTTCCAAATCATACTTCTCATGGCTGACGCCTAACAAGTTATACGATTTGGATACAAACCTGAACGGCGGCGAACGCGCCTTTGTCGTTACAAATCAGTACGAAAAAGTTCTGCCGATGGACATATATCCCGTCTACCTGCTCAAAGCGATTTTGGCGGAAGACATCGACAAAATGGAACAACTCGGTATTTATGAAGTCATTGAAGAAGATTTGGCGCTCTGCGAGTTTGTCTGCACTTCCAAAATCGAAGTGCAGGATATACTTCGTAAGGGTATTAATCTGATGATAAAAGAAATGAGTTGATAAACGAACAATTGAAAAATTTGATAACAAATATAATATGAAATTATTACGCAGATTCCTCGACAAAATAAAGCCCTCGTTTGAAAAAGGAGGCAAGTTGAGTAAATTTCATTCTACTTTTGAAGGATTCGAAACCTTTCTTTTTGTACCCAAGACGGTTACGACTAACGGTTGCCACATTCGCGACAGCGTGGACATGAAACGCACAATGTCGGTTGTGGTGCTTGCACTTGTACCCTGTCTGCTGTTCGGTATGTGGAATGTTGGTTACCAGCATTTTCTGTCGACAGGCGAAACCCAGACCCTGTTTGCGATCTTCCTGTTCGGTTTTCTGAAAGTCTTACCGATAATTCTTGTGTCATACGCCGTTGGCTTGGGTATTGAGTTTGCATTCGCTCAGGTGCGCGGACACGAAATCAACGAAGGTTTTTTGGTTACGGGGATACTTATCCCGCTGATTATGCCTGTCGAAGTTCCATTGTGGATGGTCGCTTTGGCTACTGCCTTTGCGGTTATCATCGGCAAAGAGATATTTGGCGGAACAGGGATGAACATCTGGAATCCGGCGCTTCTGGCACGGGCATTCGTTTTCTTCTCGTATCCAACTCATATTTCGGGCGATAAAGTATGGATTGCCGACGGATATTCGGGCGCAACGCCACTGTCGAACGCTGCTGCCGGGCAACTGAGTGATTTACCGGCTGTCGGCGACATGTTTTTCGGATTTATCCCCGGCTCGATAGGCGAGACATCGAAAGCCGCGATATTGCTGGGCGCTGCCCTGTTAATATTTACAAGAATAGGCAGTTGGAAGATAATGTTTTCCGGAATTGTCGGGACGCTCGCCATCGGATATCTTTTCAAAGCTATCGGCGGCAATTCGTACATGGAAATCGAACCCTATTATCATCTGTTAATGGGTGGTTTAGCCTTCGGATTAGTCTTTATGGCAACCGACCCCGTTTCGTCGTCGCAGACCGAAACCGGAAAATGGATATACGGCTTTCTGATAGGGGCTTTGGTCGTGGTGATACGTGTGTTTAACCCGGCATATCCCGAAGGCGCCATGCTGGTTATACTCTTGATGAATACATTTGCGCCGCTGATTGACCATTACGTAGTTGCGGCAAACATACGCCGCCGACGCAATCGTGTCGCTCATCGTGCAAAACAAAATAAAGAATTAGTTTCCTAACTGCAAAATTAGAAAAACAATGAATAGAGATAGCAATGTTTATACGGTTTTATACGCTGCGGTTCTGGTAGTTATAATCGCTGCGGTTTTGGCTGTAGCCTCCGGAGCCTTGAAAACGCCTCAGGAACGAAACAGGGAAATCGAAAAGAAAATGAACATCCTGACTTCGGTGGGAAAGGCTGCCAACGTTGATAATGAGGACGATAAAAACGCTTATGTCGAAAACGAATACGCGAAATATATCGTCGAAGCGTTTCTGGTAAACGCGAACGGCATAAAGACCGACGGCGACGCTTTTAACGTGGATTTAAAAGCGGAATTGAAAAAGCCGGAAAAAGAGAGACTTTTACCCGTCTTTGTTTGTAACAATAACGGTAACAGGCAGTATATATTCCCTGTACGCGGCGCCGGGCTTTGGGGCGCAATCTGGGGATACATCTCTCTGAACGATGATTTTAACACCGTTTACGGGGCTGTTTTCGACCATGCCGGAGAAACGCCGGGTCTGGGAGCCGAAATTGCCGGAGCCGAGTTCCAAAAACAGTTCTCAGGCAAAAAGATATATCGCAACGGAAAATTTGTCGCTGTCGATGTTATTAAAAACGGTAGCGCCACCCCGGACGATTACAATGTAGACGGAATCACCGGCGGAACGCTCACCAGCAAGGCTGTAGGCAAGATGCTGCTTGACTGCCTGTCGAATTACAAGAAATTTTTTGATGTTCAAAAACAAAACAATTAAGTCATGAGCCAAAAAGAACCTTTATTTTCAGAAAAAAACATTAAACTGTTTACCGACCCGTTCAATAACAGCAATCCTGTAACCGTCCTGGTATTAGGAATATGCTCTGCTTTGGCGGTAACGGTGAAATTACAGCCGGCAATCGTAATGGGATTGTCGGTTACAGTAGTAACAGGATTTGCGAGCTATATCATATCGCTGTTACGCAACACTATACCCAACCGTATCCGCATCATTGTGCAGTTGGTTGTGGTAGCCTCGCTCGTTATTCTGGTCGACCAGATTTTGAAAGCATACGTTTACGAAGTCAGTAAACAATTGTCGGTATTTGTCGGCTTGATTATCACTAACTGTATAATCATGGGGCGTATAGAAGCATTTGCGTTGGGAAATAAACCTCTCCCCTCGCTGATTGACGGTCTGGGCAACGGAGCGGCATACGGGATGATTCTCGTGATAGTCGCTTTCTTCCGCGAGCTTTTAGGCTCGGGCACACTGTTCGGGTTCAGGATTGTCCCCGAATCGTTTTATGTGAAAGCGGGAGGATTTTACGAAAACAACGGCATGATGGTCTTGCCTCCTGCCGCGCTGATTCTTCTCGGCGTGATTATCTGGGTGCATCGGTCTATAAATAAAAAACTTGTAGAAAAATAATTATTCAGTCTATAAACATTTAAATATTTATAAATATGATAACAAAAAAGATATTACTGTCGTCAAGTTCATTGATAGCATTGACTTTATTTGTGATTTTATTATTAACATCTATGACAATAAAAGATACAGAAAAAATTGCAGGCGATTGGAAAGCTACGCTAACCCTGCAGCCGGGCGTAGATCTGGAATTGATTTTCCGTATAGTTGAAAACAACGGAAAATATTCGACCACAATTTCGATTCCCGCGAAGAGCGCTTCGGAGATTGCAATCGAAAAAACCGAATTTGTGAACGGCGAATTGAGTTTCTCGTCGGCGAAACTTCAATTGTCGTACAAAGGCGTATTGAAGGGCGAAACAATTGAAGGAAACTTTACGCAGGAAGGAAAAACTTCGCCTTTGACATTAACTAAAATTGAAAGTAAATTGCCCGGCGACGCTTCGCTGCCTTCGAGCGACGAAGAACTCGCCAAACTTATCGATTACGACAAGGGCAATTTCAAATATCGGGTCGAAGATTATTTTGCGCGTCCCAAAGCCTCGTCGTTTCAACTTTCGCCTAACGGAAAGTACATGTCGTACATGGAAAAAGACGAAAACAACAAGCGACATGTCTTTGTAAAAGATGTTGCTACCGGAAAATCGCAACGGGTTATCGAAGAAAAAGAAGAACTTATCCGCGGTTACGGCTGGGTGAACGACGAACGTTTAGTTTATTTTAGGGACAAAGGCGGTAACGAAAATTACCATATTTATGCCGTGAATCTTGACGGAACAAACAATATCGACCTTACGCCTTTTGAAGACGTAAGAGCCGGAATCCTCAATATGCTGAAAGAACAGAAAGATTTCGTTATCATCACCATGAACAAAAACAACAAACAGGTTTTTGAGCCGTATCGACTTAATGTCGTTACCGGCGAAAT
>JAIRLF010000225.1 GCA_031259655.1 Prevotellaceae bacterium | reverse complement strand
AACTGTCAATACGATTTGATAACCTGATAAAGAAAGCATCCAGACAATCCGGTCGCAAAGTTGTCGTTCTTGTGGACGAATACGACAAACCTTTGCTTAATACAATCGACAATACTGTTATCAGTGAAAACATACGCGATACGTTGAAAGGATTCTACGGCATCCTGAAAAGCCTCGATGCCAACTTACGATTTGTCTTTCTCACCGGTGTAACTAAATTCTCGAAAGTCAGCGTTTTCAGCGACTTGAACCATTTGACGGATATCAGTCTGAATAGAGAATTTGCTGGTATTTGCGGTATATCCGAAACAGAGTTAACTCAATATTTTCAACCGGAAATCAAAGCATTAGCCGAAGAAAATGAACTCTCTTACGAAGAAACGCTCGCAAAACTAAAAAAATATTACGACGGTTATCATTTCACAAAAAAAAGCGAGGATATGTATAATCCGTTCAGCGTTTTGAATACTTTTTTTAATAAGGATATCAACAATTACTGGTTTGAAACCGGTACGCCTACTTTCCTTATCCAAATACTCAAAAACATAAATTATAATATTCCGAATCTGGAAAACGGCGTAGTCATACCGGCAAAATATATTGCCGACTATCAAGCCGAATATGGTAATCCCATCCCCTTGCTGTATCAGAGCGGATATCTGACAATCAAAAATTATAACCGGGAATACGACGAATACATACTCGGCTTTCCGAATGAAGAAGTCAAATACGGCTTTTTGGATAAATTATTACCGGCTTATGCACCTCAATATGCTATTCAACAAGAATTTTCGGCGGCATTTTTTGTAAAAGCACTCCGTGCCGACGACGTTGACGGGTTCATGAACAATATGAAAGCATTTTACGCAAGTATTTCATACGAACTGATGGATAATAAGAATAAGGATGAACAGTATTATCAATTCATTTTTTATCTTCTTGTAACGCTGATGGGGCAATTTGTACAGACAGAAGTGAAAACATCTGCCGGTCGCATCGACGCCGTAATAAAAACGGCTGACACGATTTACGTTTTCGAGTTCAAAATGGATAATAACGGTACTGCCGAAAAAGCGCTGGAACAAATCGACTCAAAAGAATATCTCATCCCCTACTCTGCCGACGGACGAAAATTAGTGAAAATCGGCGCTGAGTTCAGCGAAAAAGAACGCGGGTTAAGCCGCTGGATAAAAGGATAACGTAATTCCGGAAAATCATGTTCATAGTTAATTCAAAATAGTTTCGTACCTTTGCGGCTCGAACAACGAAGATTACATTGTCATAAAATTGACTTACAATCAACTTGTTTCGATAGTATTAACCGTTGCGACAACAGTGTGTAACACAATGTCACGACACATTTTTATAGTTATAGAATTTATGAAATCTTTTTATATTGGAAACAAAGAAATACGGTTACCAATTATTCAAGGCGGTATGGGCGTAGGCGTCTCGCTTTCAAATTTAGCAGCGGCTGTTGCCAACGAAGGCGGAATAGGTGTTGTCTCATGTGCCGGATTGGGATTGCTGTATAAAGAGGATTCCAGCAATTACGCGAAAAATTGTATTTGGGGACTTAAAGAAGAACTTCGCAAAGCGCGTGAAAAAACTAAAGGCGTCATCGGAGTGAATATAATGGTCGCATTATCGAATTTTGCAGATATGGTTCGCACTTCGATAGTTGAGAAAGCGGACATCGTATTTTCAGGCGCAGGTTTGCCGCTGGACTTGCCATCGTTTCTTACGCCTGACAGCAAAACACTTTTAGCGCCTATCGTTTCTTCGGCTCGTGCCGCTAAAATAATCTGCAATAAGTGGCAAACCAATTACAATTATCTTCCCGACGCCATTGTCGTAGAAGGTCCGAAAGCGGGAGGACATTTAGGGTTCAAAAAAGAACAGATTGAAGACGAAATCTATTCTCTTGAACATCTGATACCGGAAGTGGTCGCCGTTGCAGCCCAATATAGCGACAGAAAAATCATTCCGGTGATTGCAGCCGGAGGAATTTCGACAGGTGAAGACATACTCCGCTTCATGAAACTCGGAGCAGCAGGAGTACAGATGGGCAGTATTTTCGTCCCGACCGAAGAATGTGATGCTTCACCGCTTTTCAAGCAGGTCTATATCGATTCTTTACAAAAAGATACAATGATTATTCAAAGTCCTGTCGGAATGCCCGGACGCGCTTTCGACGGCGAATTTATTCGCAGCGTGAATGCAGGAAACGAAAAACCGAAAGGTTGCCCGTACCGCTGCATCAAAACTTGCGATTACACGAAAAGCCCTTACTGTATTATCAGGGCTCTGTATAACGCCGCCAAAGGAAATATGGACAAAGGATACGTTTTCGCCGGAGCAAACGCATATCTTGCTGACAAAATCAGCAGTGTTAAGGAAGTGATAGCCAAACTTAAAGAAGAGTTCGAAATCGCTATGGAAAAGAAGATTTAAGATTTAAAATTTAAGATTGGCGATGCCGACTGGTAAATATCAGCATGCGAAGCCAATCTTAAATCTGAAATTGACGATGCACAATTTCGTATTGTCCGCGTAATTGAAGCAACTTTACTGTCTTTCCGAGAGGACTTTCGTTTCCAAACAGTTTTCCGAATATATTTTTAATATACTCATAGCGCTCAATCCGGACACTTCTGTTATGTCCACTCCATTCAGTTCTTCCAGATAAACGCTTACTTTGACGACAGGATATTGCTGTTAATGAAATTAATATAACTAAAATAATTCTATTCACGACTGTTTGCGTTTTTGGGTTACAACGAAATCTTTCAGATAGAACGGTTCGAAGTATGCGGTATCTTCGAACTGTTTGTTATTGAATGCTTCGGCGGCAGGATATACAAGTCCCGACGCTGAATTTTCGACTTCGACAAATACGGCGTTGGGACTTGTAATGATTTCCTTGCATTTGTTTGCTCCGCTGCCGAAAAAACAGATTTTCTGTTCGGACAATATTTCGGCAAAACTGTTTTCGTTGATTATCATCGCTTCCGTGTCGGACAGTTGACGCAACGACATATCGAACAGAGCGGTGTAAACTTCCAGCCGGCGCGCATCAATCAACGGACAGTACAGGAGTTGTGAGGTAGCGGGCACAAAAGTATTGCGGCAAACCGAAGTCAACGACAGCAAACTGTTTATCGCAATCAAAGGTTTGTCTGTTCCGTAACATATCCCTTTGGCTGTGGCTACTCCGATTCTCAATCCGGTGTACGAACCGGGACCCTTGCCCACTGCAACAGCGTCGATATCCCCGTACGAAAGTCCTGAATCTTTGATAATATCGTCGATGAAGACCGACAGGTATTTCGAATGTTCTCTTCCGCCGTCTTCTTTGAGCGCAATGATTTCGTTTCCTTTCGACAGGACGACGGAACAGTTGTCGCCGCCGGTTTCGATACCAAGAATTATGCCGTCCAACGATTCTAATTTTTTTAATTATATAACAGATTGAAACTGTTCTAAAAAACGGACATCGTTTTCGAAATACAATCTCAAATCTTTCACTTGCCATTTGAGCATCGCCAAACGTTCGACGCCCATTCCGAATGCAAATCCGGTGTATTCTTTACTGTCGATACCGCACGCTTCCAACACATTGGGATCGACAATGCCGCATCCGAGAACTTCGAGCCAGCCCGTATGTTTGCAGATATTGCAGCCTTTGCCGCCGCAGATTTTACACGACACATCCATTTCCGCCGAAGGTTCGGTGAATGGAAAAAACGAGGGTCGAAGTCTTATTTCCGTATTTTCGCCGAACATTTCGCGGGCAAAATACAGCAATGTCTGTTTCATGTCGGCAAACGACACATTTTTATCGATATACAACCCTTCGACCTGATGAAAAATGCAGTGTGCCCTCGCCGAAATCGCTTCGTTGCGGAACACCCTGCCCGGACAGACAACGCGTATCGGCGGTTTTTGCTTTTCCATCGTCCTGACCTGTATCGAACTTG
>JAIRLF010000209.1 GCA_031259655.1 Prevotellaceae bacterium | reverse complement strand
CCACCGGCTGTTAATGAAGTCGAAAATTTCGACTTCATTTCTTTCCATTCGTCGCTGGTAAGTGTAAGGACGTACTTGTCCGGAAACTTTTCCGGATTATTGCTTACCGCCTCATTAATCCGTTTTGTTTCAACATCGTATAAGGCTGCAACTTCGCTGTCAAGTATCACCTGTTGATTGCGAATAGTAATAATCCTTTCTTTGACTTCGCTGAATTTTACTGTCTTTTTCATGATACTTTATTTAATTTATTTTTTTTATCTATAATTGACTTAATGTGCTTCATGATTTTTTTCTTGAACTTTTTCCGGCATAAAACTGTTCGGTACAGGAAATATTCGTCGGGATTAAAAATTTTCATTCTGTTGTCCAAGCGGATATTTCCTAATTCATCGAACTCATCTTCAATAATAAAACCTGATTCAGTGAAATTGTCATAATATTTTGGATATTCATTTTGAAAAGTTACGATGTTTTCATTTTTAAGATGGTTATAAACTATAATTGGAATAACTAAATAATTGTTCATTAGCGAATTATAACATAAGACGCAGTTTTTTTTCTCTAAAAAGATATTGTATTTACTTTCTTTCATGATAATATATAATTTTTTGTTTATTAATATGTTCTATTCTTTTCCTGTTCGTTACTGTTTTGAGCCCGTTGCATTTGTTTGGCTTTCCCTTTGCCGAACGAGTATGTCGCAGTCAGGCGGAACAGAGGATTTTTTCCATACATATAATATTGTACAAAGGCTTGCGTTGTTGTTGTTTCCTCTCCGCTTTTGTTGAATATCAGGCGATTTGCTTCCAGTTTTACATTCAGTTTTTTGTTTTTCAAAAAAGCCTTTTGCAGATAAATATTCAATAAATTATAGGGATACGAAACCGAGTAGGCGCTTTTACTTTCGGAATAATAACGGTATAAAACCTGTCCTTTTATATTGAACGGCAGATTGAAATCATGCTGAGTGTAAATGTCGTAATTGAAATTACCAAATTCGTTTTCAGGAGTCTTATATGTATCCAGATTTACGGAAGCCTGAGCAGTACAACTCCACCATGCTGTTAAATTGAGGGGAATATAAATATTCGTATTGAAATTCTGCGATTTGATGCCGTCCGTATATGTCGAAACAAGTATTGAGCGGTCGTCTATCAATTCGGTTTTGTTATATCGTGATAAAGCGTTAGTACTCCACGAATAACTGAGCGACAGGGAATATTTGTCGTTGATACTGTAATTTAATCCGAGATTATTTAATATGTCCGGTTTCAGTTCCGGATTTCCCATTATAATCGTATAACGTGAAGAATAAAACCGTTGCGGCAGCAATGTAAAATAACTGATGCGACGAATACGCCTCGTGTACGAAAAACCGAGATTATGATGTTCATTCGGTTTACAGTCGTAATAAAAAGAAGGAAACAAATCGAAACGGGTAGAATTATCTGTCATGTCTTTCACCTTCCCGTCGGTATATTCGCCTCGCAGTCCCGCCGCTATCGACCATTTTTCTTTTGTCAGTTCATACCGATAAAAGCCCGCAACTATCTGTTCCGTATATTGATAGTCGTAGCCGATTTCGGGATGTAGCGTCCATGCGCCCAAAACATTTTCGTAGTTATAAAAATCATTCCCGACAGACGAATAGCCGTATTTGAGACCGGTCAAGCCCGAACCGGCTTTTCCGAAATCGTGCCGGTAACGCACTTCGGCCGAATAAATTTGATACGGTTTATTTTGGTCGTTCAGCAGATATTCGTCGGATACGGATGTTCCGTCGTTACTTTTGTTCAGATAATGCAAATAATCTTTCGTATTGTATTTGTATTGATTGACATAGTCGGCAAGCAACGAGATTTTGTTTCGTCCCAAAGTATCCAGCAACAAACTGTAATTCACAGTAACCGAATAATCATACATATCCTGTTCGGCTTTGTGCTCGTTGTGAGTGGAAGTGATATTATCCGACAAGTTTCCCGAAATTTCGGTAAGTTGATTGATATGTTCATCTTTACCCCAATAGAGATATTTTGCGTTTACAATCAATTTATTATATCTGTCGAAATCATAATTCAAGGTCAGTGAACTTGAATAGTTAAAATCCGAAATCGCATCTGTTCCGGTTTCCTTATAGTTTGTTCCGTTCGTAAAATCCTGCGAATTGTCTTCCAAATACGACAGCCATTTTGATTTTTCGCCGCTAAATGAAAACTGTGCGCCGAATTTATCTTTGCCATATTGAAAAGCGAAATATGGCATAACTCCCGGATAGTTCTGGTATAAGGCGGTAGCGCTGACAGCTCCCCTGTATCCCTCGTCAATAATGCGTTTAGTGATAATGCGAATCACGCCGCCGGCGCCGCCGGCGGAATATTCGGCAGAAGCGCTGTGCATAATTTCGATTTTACCGACGTCTTCGGAACGGATGTTTTGCAGATATTTCATCAATGCTTCGCCCTGCAAATTAACCTGACGGTCGTTGATATATACCGTTACCCCGCTTTTGCCGTTGACCGAAATCCCGCTGCTCGAAGCCCATACGCCCGGAAGTTGATTGAACAGCGACTCCATCGTATTGCCCGTTGCCGCCATACTGTTTTCGATATTGACAATGTGTTTGCCTTTCTCAAAACGGATTTGCGGCTGTCGTGCAACCACCGATGCACTCTGCATCTGTATCGCTACGGTTTTCAGAACGATATTCTCCAAATTGCGCCGACTATTTTCGTTCAACGCCATGGAGAACGATTCGTATCCCAGACAACTGACAGTCAACAAATAGTCGGTTGCCTGTTTATTTATCGTAACCGAAAAATCGCCGGATTCAGCGCTCGTAGCTCCTCCGGCAAACGTGCTGTCGGGCAAGACAAGTACAACAATATTGGCAAAAACTACCGGTTGCATGTTTTCGTCCAAAACTTTTCCTGTGAAATTTTGCGCACACAGATATCCACTGTTCAATGCGAGAATAACAAAATAAAATATTTTTTTCATAATCACGAATTTCCAAATATGTTTTATAAACTTCATTTTTCGTTTATTTCCTCGTTCTTCAATCTGATACAAATATTAAAAAAAAAGAACACCAAACATATATCATAATTAATATGGTTATACAGGAAATCCCGCATTTTCCGAATTGCTTCCTTCTTTGCATTTATTTCATTTTCTCCGCCTCATTTTTCGCTTTCGAGATAGAAATCGTTTGACAATCCATAATCAAGTTGATGATAATCATTACCTGACGGATATTTTTTAACGCCTCGGAAATGCCATGGCGAGACCAGTCCGGGCTTCGGATTTCCGTGAAACGGTCCGAGCAAATTTTTGTTACTGCCTGTTACGATTACTTCCACAGTGTTAGCGCCTTTACGTACCAGAGCGGACACATCGAGGGAATACGGTTCGAACCCGATAATACCCGCCGGTTCACCGTTAACGGATATTTCGGCTACCGTTCCCGACCAGTCGCCCAGCCTGACGCGGTAATGTTTTTTGACGTCATCGAGTTCAAATGTTTTCCGGTAAGATACCTGTCGCGAATAAAAAGCCCAGCCTTGATTTTTCCAGCTGCCGACGGAAAATTCTTCCGTCGCCGGTTTCAATTCCCAGCCTTTGGCGAGAGGTTGTACGACGAAATTTCCAAGAATGTACACCGGTTCGATTTCGGCATGTATCTTCATTGGCGACAGTTCCAAAGCCAGAATATTTTCGCCGGTTTGCACCTCTTTGTCGATGTCGAACAGTCGCATTTCGCGGTCGAGCCAGCCGTTTTCCGAGGGATGTATTTCTTTGCCGTTCAGCGAGACCCTGTAGAGCCATGGTCGTTCTATCACTGCCTGCAATCCTTTCGTATCGCATCCTTCGCTCATAACGAATCTGTAAACGGCTTTAAAACCGCCGGAAGTGAACGTATCTCGGCGCACGATATTGTCTTTGTACTGTACGGAAGTATTCCACGGATTGCCGGCGTCGAAACCGTTACGTTTGAAAGCCTTGTCGCCGGCGTCGAACACATGCAGGTCGAGAAATTCGACACTGTCTACGTACAGGTCGCAGAAGTCTACGGTCAATACATTTGAGTATAAAGGTTTGGCAACAATTCCGCTCGAAGCCGGTATTTCGACAAAATTGCGGGGTTCCGGCTTTGTTTCCGGAAAGTTTTGACGCTTATTGCAGACATACAGCAGTAAACTTCCGGCAGGCGGGATATTGAAGTCCAGCGTGATTTTGTCGCCGTCTGTTTTTTCGGCATAATCGGCAAGTTCGCCGGAGAGCGTTTTCAGTTCGACGGCGTCGTTTCCGGTTATATGCACTTGTCCTGTGCTTATTTCGTCGAGGCTCGAGTTGGCAAGGAACAGCACATTGCCGTCGTTCATCACGCGACGGTGATGAAACAGGTTTCCGCCATAGACCTTGTCGAACGCGATATTTCCGGAGGCGAAATATTTACGTATCACTTCGGGAGTTAGTTCGTCGAGGTGGACGATATGTTTGTTCTGTGCGAAAAAGTTTTTCATCTCTTCGCAATCTTTTCCGTCGAGACGCGAGGGAGAAGAGAAGGCAACGACAGTCCCGTTTTTTTCGACAAACTGTTTGATGAGCCGGAAAGTCGCCGCATCAAGATTTTCGATAAGCGGAGGCAGGACTACTGTGGAGTACGCGCGTTTCCCGACGACGAATTTTCCCTTTGCAACGCTTCCATTATCTTTAATAATGTTTTCGGAACCGAGGTCATACTCGACCTGCGCCTTTTCGAGCGCAGTAACGAAACTTTGAAACGCATTGGCAATATCCCATAACTTGCTGTTACTTCGGGCAAACGAATAATACTGCCAGATAGAGGTCGTCGGTTCGAGGATAAGTATGTCGTTGATTTGTTGCCCTGCCGACAGAGCCATCGACAGGCGTGCAAAGTGCATGTTCAGCGTCCGGTAATATTTCCACCATGGCGAATGTTCGGAGAACGTGGGCGGATAGTCGTATTTGCGTGCGCCGGCGATGCTGAGATGCGTCAAATGCTGGTTCATGAAATTGACGCCCAGCGCATATTCCCAATCTCCCAGCCGTTTGAAGTCGCGGAATGTTTCTTCCCAGGCGCCTCCTCCATACGTTTCGGACAAAGTGCGCCGGTAACCCATCTGATTGGCTACACTGCTCAACTCTTTTACTGCTCGGACGTTGCCGAATTGCGCCTGAGGCGATTTCTCGTTAAACTGATTAAACAGCATGTCGATAGCCGGTTGCTGATGCCAGGCGTACATAGCCATGTTGTCGCCGCCTTCAGACATATCGGGCCAGCCGTGTTCCCAATAATGACCGGTCCATTTCAAACCCTTTGCCTCGCAATATTCGAAGCACGGTTTAGCCCAACGGTCAATGAACATTTGCAACAGCGTCTGTATATAATTATGCCGTATTTCCTGCCAGTTTCCGGTTTCTTCAAACAGCGAGGGCAGGTTTGTTTTCAGGTCGTAACCCCAGGTCTTGTTAAATTCCTCGAACAGGTCGGTTGTCCAGCGAATGCCTCTCGAAGGACGGATATTCGGTTCGTCGGTAAACCATCCCGGCACGGACTTTCCGAACTCGTCGCCGGCAACTCGCTCGTATCCTTTGAAAGTAACGTCAATAAACTTTTGCGTTACTCCTTTCTGTAATAAATCGACATACGAAAAACCGCCATACCACGGAGAAATGCCCTGATAGCGTTTTTTGAAAAGATAATATTTGCCCTGTTTCCCACGCTCTTCCTGCAACTTGCCGGTGATGTCGACGAATTTCCCGTCGTCTTCTTTCAGGCAGATGAAAAATTCCGAAGTGTTATCGGGCAAGGTGTCTGCTTTGGTTAAGGACAGTCCGTCGCCCTGATTATAACTTTCGGGCATTTCCGCAGGTACATGACCGCCTGCAAAACCGCTCGGATAAGAATTTTCGTCGTATATCCAGACGTTCATATCCAGTTCTTTACCCTTGTCGAGCGTGTGGCGAAACAACCCGAACCATTCGTCGGAAATGTATTCGGTTATCAATCCCGGACGCGGATG
>JAIRLF010000175.1 GCA_031259655.1 Prevotellaceae bacterium | reverse complement strand
CGTATCCAGACCCCGTTTTCGACAAACAGAGGCTGCATTTTTTTCAAATCGACATCTTCTTTGACTTCAACAACCCCTATCGCGCCTAATACTCTGACATCCACTACTGAGTTTAAGTTCCATGCCTCCTGGAGTTCCGTTTTCAGTTGTGTTTCTATTTCTCCGATTTTTTCGAGCGCAGGATTACAGGTCAGCAGTTCCAGACTTGCACAGGCAACCGCACAGGCTAAAGGATTTCCCATAAAAGTGGGACCGTGCATGAACACGTATGGACTTTTCGATGAGATAGTTTCGGCGACATGCCTTGTCGTCAGAGTTGCGGCAAGAGTCATATACCCGCCTGTCAGCGCTTTACCCACGCACATAATGTCGGGAGTAATTGCAGCTCTTTCGCAGGCAAACATCGTCCCCGAACGACCGAAACCTGTTGCTATTTCGTCGGCAATGAGCAGGATATCGTATTGAGAACACAGCTGTCTCAAGCGTTTCAGAAATTCCGGATGATAGAAACGCATACCGCCCGCGCCCTGCACAATGGGTTCGATAACAAATGCCGCTATTTCGTTGTGCCGTTCGGCAAAAATATTTTTCACACTACAGATATCCTGTTCGTTCCATATACCGTCGAAAGGAATCGCAGGCAGAGCAGCAAACAACTGCGCCGGCAAACATTCTCCGAAAACAGAATGCATTCCGGTTACAGGGTCGCAAACAGACATGGCATTCCATGTATCGCCATGATATCCCGAACGTACTGTTGCAAACCTGCATTTGCGAGGTTTTCCTCGCGCATGAAAATATTGCAAAGCCATTTTCATCGCCACTTCTACAGCAACCGAACCCGAATCGCAAAAAAACACATGTTGAATATCCTCCGGGGTCATATCGAGCAGTTTTTGAGCGAGTTTAATTGCCGGTTCATGCGTAATTCCCCCGAACATGACATGGCTCATTTTCTCTTGTTGTTTCCTGATAGCTTCGTTCAGATACGGATGATTATATCCGTGAATTGCAGCCCACCACGACGACATTCCATCAATCACTCTTTTGCCTCCCGATAGATTAATATACACGCCGTCAGCCGATTCTGCCATAAAACAGGGTAAAGGCGAAATAGCCGAAGTATAAGGATGCCAAATATGTTTCTTATCAAAATCTAACAGAGTATCAATTTTTTTACTGTTCATGACGGCGCAAAAGTTTTTTCCCAGGCAATCAACAGAATGGTCATTTCGGAATAGCTGAGTATACCGCTCTGCTGTTTGTTGGTTTTCAGATAACTATCATATACTTTGTCTTGTATGGACGAAAGAGTAGGATTCAAGGCTTTTTGCCAATGAGAATTGATTTTTCTGTAATCGTCGACAATGCGGGAATCGAGCTTACGAACAAACTCATTGTGCTTTTCGGGCGAGATTTTATACAGATTGTTAAGAAGATAGCCGACTGTTTTCAAATAACCGCTATATCGTGTCAAAGAATGTTTACTCGAGCTACAGATTATAGATGCATACAGATTACATTCCGATTCGCTTGCAATTCCAAACTGATGAGCTTTTTCGTGTGCCGAAGTAAACGGATAACTTACAGGCAATTGATAATCGTTCAAATGTTCTTCGTTAAAAAAAGGACCGAAAAATCCCGTAACGCCGGTACGAGTCATTAACCACTCTGTTACAGAATGTTTCGGACGCCGTTTCCCGCATGGGTAAGGAATACGCAATTGTTTGGCATACATTTGATATGATGCTTCTATCGCGCTGTCTATTTCGTCGACATCGAAATGAGGCTCTGCGACATACGACTTGTTCAGGGAATCAATATAACGCAAAACCAAAGCGTCGAAATAGACCGTATCTTCAACCGGTGGTTCAATTCCGAAACGTTCGTGAAATCCGGGACGAAAATAAGTGATTCCCCAAGCCATATAAAACCACGACACTATCCATAATACAGTCGAAAAAAGAACTTTAAGCCAACGAACAAAAGTTATTTTTCGCATGAAAATCAAAACTATGCTGACAATAAACGCAACGAACGCCGTAATAATCAATACATCGAACAAAGAAAACGGAACCCTGTACGACACCGACGACAACACATTTGCAATTGCAGGGTAACAATGCGAAATATATGCTTCAGCCATGCCGGGCAAGCGCGAACACAAAAAAGCGAATAACAGCATCGCGCACGGCAGTATAAATTTAAATATTGCAGAAAAAATTTTACTGTTTTCCGTTTTATATAATCTGCACAATCGTCTCATTTCGTTACATTTTCATCTTTATAACACGATGCAAATGTACGAAAAATTCAAAATAAATTTGCAGATAAACGAAAAATATCTAATTTTGCACCTTGAAATTAAATGATAAAAAAGACATAAAGTATTATGAGAAAGGGGATTCATCCTACAAATTATCGTATAGTGGCATTCAAGGATATGTCAAATGAGACAATGTTTTTAACCCGTTCGACGGTACAAACAAGAGAAACAGTTGTGGTTGATGGAGTTGAGTATCCATTGTATAAACTGGAAATATCGAACACTTCTCATCCCTTCTACACCGGAAAGATGAAACTGGTAGATACGGCGGGACGTGTAGATAAATTCATGAATCGCTATAAAAAGCATTTAGACGCGAAAAAATCGTGATTTAACGGTTGTTTTCCGGTTGATGGAAGAGATTTTTCGGTCTCTTTATGAATAAGATACGATTAACAAAGCGTTTTGATTTCGAAGCGGCGCATTCGTTAGCAGGGTACGATGGAGCTTGTAAATACATACACGGGCACTCTTATACTCTGTATGTTACCGTTATAGGTGAGCCGTCGACGGATAAAGCCAACCCAAAACGCGGAATGGTCTTGGACTTCGGGATATTGAAACAGATTGTTAGAGAAAATATTACCGAGAGGTTTGACCATTGTCTCATGTTGCGGAACGATTCTCCTTTGGCTGACGAAATAAAAAGTGAATACCCAAAAGTAGAATTGTTTGACTTTCAACCAACATGCGAAAATATATTACTCTATTTCGTCGAAATATTGAAAAACAAACTATCCGGCACAGTTTCTCTACATAGCCTGAAACTGAGCGAAACAAACAGTTCGTTTGCCGAATGGTATTTGTCTGACCAAAACGGATAGCAAGTTATGACGAATATTCCCTCAAAACTCTTATCCGATGCCGTTGATGAAATGGCAAGCCTTCCGGGTGTCGGACGCAAAACGGCTTTGCGGCTTGTTTTGCATCTGTTGAAACAACCGCTCGAAAACGTCGAACGGTTTGGAAGCGCTGTTATACGCATGCGCAAAGATTTATTCCACTGTAAGATATGCCACAATATTTCCGACACTCCCGTTTGTTCGATTTGTTCGGACAACGCACGGGATATTTCTATGATTTGCGTGGTAGAAAGTATCCGCGAAGTTATGCTGATAGAAAACACCATGCAATACAATGGTCTATATCATGTCTTAGGCGGAATCATTTCGCCGATGGAAGGTATAGGTCCTTCCGATTTGAACATAAGTTCGTTAATCGAAAGAGCTTCCGACGAAAATGTTCGCGAAGTGATACTTGCTCTCAGTACAACAATGGAAGGCGAAACGACAGGCTTTTATCTCTATAAGAAATTGTCCGTCTGTAATAT
>JAIRLF010000174.1 GCA_031259655.1 Prevotellaceae bacterium | reverse complement strand
CCTTTTAGCTTAATATTAAGCCCTTTTCGGAATTTTATTGTCCTTGACATTTTGTTTCTTTAATTTTTGTAAAATTCGTGCAAAGATATAGCAAATATTTTTTTTGCAAATATTTTTTTCGAATTAATTGTGTATGAGGATGAAATTAACTTCAATAATAGTAGAATGGAGCGGAGAGACATCGCCAATAAGTCTCTCCCCCTACCCTCTCATCAATCCGTACGTGCGCTTTCGTGTAACTTTTCGTCGGGCGCATTCTTCAGTAGAACTCAAAGTTCTCTCGGGCGTAAGCATTCCGTTAAAGGAACTACTGCTGGCAGTAAGCAACAACAACGGAAATTCTGTTAAAAAACCACGCTAATTACGTGATTTATGTTAATCTTTTCAAAAAAAGTTGTCCGGTTGGAAAAGATGTTGTACTTTTGCGCCGAATTTTGGACATGAGACGATTATTTTCCATATTATTGAATGCTTTAGCGACAATCACGTTGCTGGTGTCGGTTATTACCCCGCATCATCATCACGGCGATACGGTTTGCATCAGTACAAACTGTTATCAACACGAGAATAATGATGCCGGACATGAGTGCGATGGAGATATTGCGGATTGCTGTTCACATCATCACGATAACGACGACGAAGATACTTCCGACGACAACTGTATTTCAAAAGCGACATACGTCGTCTCCGCCCAAAACGAAATAAAATCCAAGTTCCATCACGACGGACATTCTCACAACATACATTTTGTTCCCGTATTTTTATACACCGTTAATCTTTATACTCCGGATGCAAAATTTGTATATCTGACAAAACACCGGTATAAGGAAAGGAACTTTTTCCGAGAATCCGACAACGTAAATCGCACCAACGGTTTACGCGCTCCTCCCTATTCCATAGCCTGACCGTTTCGGGCAATTTTCCGCGGCATTGGCACAATGCCTTAATTTCTCTTTATTATTACGAATCCGTAGAGAATAAAAAGAAGAGGATTCGTCATTATTTACAAATTAAATTAAAATATTATTACAATGAAAAGAAGATATATAATTGGAATTATTACAATAGCAACAATATTTATATACGGCTGTCATTCCGGACAACAGGGACACGACCACGACCATTCGTCGTCCGAATCGCACGAACATTGCGATGGCGATGGTCATAATCACGAAATCGCAGAAATCGCAGAAGAACATTCCGACGAAATCAGTTTCACAAAAGAGCAGGCCGAAGCCATCGGTCTCGAAACAGAAACAGTAACCGCAGGAGTTTTCACTCAAGTAATCAAAGTGAGCGGGCAAATACAAACCCCACAGGGCGACGAAGCAACCGTCGCAGCTACCTCGAACGGCATTGTATCCTTTGTCAATCCTTCGATTACAGAAGGAACAGCAGTCAAAGCGGGCGAAGCGCTCGTAAGCATTTCGGCAAAAAACATCCTTGAAGGCGACCCCGTCGCAAAAGCGAAAATATCGTACGAAACCGCTCAAAAAGAGTTTCAACGCGCCGAAGAATTAGTAAAAGACAAAATCATCTCGGTAAAAGAATACGAGCAAATACGTCTACGTTACGAGACAGCAAAAACGGTTTACGAAGCGCAGTCAGCCAACGTAACGGCTAACGGCGTGAAAGTTACCTCGCCTATCAACGGATTTGTCAAGAACCGTTTAATCAGGCAGGGCGATTACGTTTCCGTCGGACAAGCCATAGTTACGGTTGCCCAAAACCGGCGACTGCAATTGCGGGCAGAAGTTCCCGAAAACTATTTCAAGTACTTGAAAAATATCGGCAGCGCCAACTTCAAACCGGCTTATGACGATACGGTTTACAGACTGTCCGACTTGAACGGGCGTCTATTATCGTTCGGAAAAACTGCCGAAAGCGAATCGTTTTACATCCCCGTAACTTTCGAGTTCGATAACGTCGGCGACATTATTCCCGGCTCATATACCGAAATTTATCTGCTGTCTGTTCCGCTGAACGATGTCATTTCAGTACCCGTGTCGGCGATAACCGAAGAGCAAGACCTGTTCTTTGTATATCTGCAACTGGACGAGGAAGGCTATAAAAAACAGGAAATAACGCCCGGTCAAAGCGATGGCAAACGGGTTGCGATACTGTCGGGCTTGAACGCCGGCGACAAAGTTGTTACTAAAGGAGTATATCAGGTGAAATTGGCGGCAACCTCGTCGATAACGCCCGAAGGACACAGTCATTAAATTGGATTTTGGATTGTTGGATTGTTGGATTTTAGATTTTAGATTTGAGATTTTAGATTGGGCTTACGCGCGCTGTCTGAATCAGAATGTACCAGCCGGCATCGCCCAAATCGTAAATCATAAATCGTAAATCGTAAATCAACAATCGTAAATCGTAAATCGTAAATCAACAATCGTAAATCGTAAATCAACAATCGTAAATCGTAAATCATAAATCAACAATCGTAAATTAAAAAATTATGTTGAATAAGATAATAAAATTTTCATTGAACAACCGTATGGTTGTACTTGTAGCGGCAATATTGCTGATGTTAGCGGGAGGATATACCGCAACGAATATGGAAGTCGATGTGTTTCCCGATTTGAACGCTCCGACGGTGGTTGTGATGACCGAAGCAAAAGGTATGGCGCCCGAAGAAGTCGAACGATTGGTTACCTTTCCTGTCGAGACCGCTGTAAACGGCGCAACGGATGTCCGTCGCGTGCGTTCGGCTTCCACAACCGGTTTTTCGGTTGTATGGATTGAATTTAACTGGGGTACGGATATTTACAGAGCAAGGCAAATCGTATCCGAAAAATTGGCGGTGGTGAAAGACGCCCTGCCCTCAAATGTTGGGAATCCGACACTTGGTCCCCAATCCTCTATTCTTGGCGAATTGGTAATTATCGGGTTAACCTCCGATTCGACTTCGTTGCAGGATTTGCGAACGCTGGCAGACTGGACAATACGTCCACGACTGCTTTCCACCGGAGGCGTTGCACAGGTCGCCGTTATCGGAGGCGAAATCAAAGAATACCAGATATTGCTCGACCCGGAAAGAATGAAACGTTACGGCGTAGGATTAGACGAAGTTATCGGCGTCGTGAACGAAATGAACCGGAACGCTTCCGGCGGAGTACTGTACGAATATGGAAACGAGTACATTATACGCGGAGTACTTTCGACGTCCAAAATCTCGGAACTTGGTAAAGCGGTTATCAAAAGCGTAAACGAGTTCCCTGTCCTGCTCGAAAACATTGCCGATGTGAAAATCGGCAGCAAATCGCCAAAGCTGGGACTTGCGTCGAACGATACGAAACCGGCGGTTTTGATGACCGTCAATAAACAACCCGCCGTCAGCACGATAGAATTGACCGAGAAAATCGACCGGTCGATTATCGAACTGAAACAGTCACTTCCGGCAGATGTGAAAATCTCGACCGACGTATTCCGGCAAGCGCGATTCATCAACAGTTCGATAGACAATATCCAAAAATCGCTTTACGAAGGCGGCATTTTTGTGGTTATCATCCTGTTTGTTTTCCTGATGAATGTACGGACAACTCTCATTTCGCTGGTAACAATTCCGTTATCGCTGGTTTCGGCGATATTGACGTTGAAATTTATGGGATTGACCATAAATACAATGAGTCTCGGCGGAATGGCAATCGCTATCGGTTCGCTGGTCGACGATGCTATTGTCGACGTCGAAAACGTTTTCAAACGTCTGCGCGAAAACAGGCAAAAACCGAAGGAAGAACAATCGAACGCGATGAGCATTATATTCGAAGCATCGAAAGAAGTGCGGATGCCGATTTTAAGTTCGACGCTTATTATCGTTGCAAGTTTTGTGCCGCTTTTTTTCCTGTCGGGGATGGAAGGGCGTATGCTTGCGCCGCTTGGGATAGCGTTTATTGTTGCGCTGTTTGCTTCAACTCTTGTCGCGCTCACGCTGACGCCCGTACTGTGCAGTTATTTACTCAGTAAACCAAGGAAAAACGATAAACCCGAAAAAGAACCGTATATCGCACGGAAATTAAAAAGCGTATACGAAAAAGCTCTGAAATGGACTTTGAAACACCGGATATTTGCGCTCGGCGGAACAGCCGTCGTGATGATAGTTACTGTTGTACTGTTCTTTACGCTTGGACGCAGTTTTCTGCCGGCGTTTAACGAAGGTTCGTTTACTGTCAATGTAAGTACATTGCCCGGCGTCTCGCTCGAAGAATCGGACAAAATGGGACGTCTCGCCGAATCAATCTTGCTGTCGATTCCCGAAATCAGTACTGTCGGACGTAAAACCGGACGCGCCGAACTCGACGAACATGCTCTTGGCGTGAACGTCTCGGAAATCGAAGCGCCTTTCGTCCTCGACAAACGCTCGAAAGATGAACTGATGGCGGATATACGCGAAAAACTCAAAGTGATTCCGGGAGCCAATATCGAAATCGGACAGCCAATATCGCACCGTATCGACCACATGCTGTCGGGGACAAAGGCGAATATCGCAATCAAACTGTTCGGGACAGATTTGAATAAGATGTTTACGCTGGGAAACCGCATCAAATCGGCTATTCAAGACGTGGAAGGCGTCGCCGACTTGAACGTGGAACAGCAAATCGAACGTCCGCAACTCAAAATCGAGCCGAAACGCGATATGCTTGCAAAATACGGCGTTACTCTGCCCGAATTTTCCGAAATCATCAACGTCATGCTTGCCGGCGAAGTCGTTTCGCAGGTGTACGAAGGTAATCGAGCATTCGATTTGACGCTGAAAGTTAACGACGACAGCCGCGCCACTATCGACCGTATCAAAAACCTGACTGTGGACGCTAAAAATCGGAAAATCCCGCTGGCAAACATCGCTAAAATCACATCGTCCACAGGTCCGAACACTATCAACAGGGAAAATGTGGCGCGTAAAATCGTGATTTCGGCAAACGTTGCCGGACGCGACCTGCGCGGAGTTGTGAACGATATCCAAAAAAGAATCGACGCCAAAATTCAACTCCCCGAAGGTTATCATATCGAATATGGCGGACAGTTCGAGAGCGAACAGGCGGCGTCGCGTACTTTACTTATTACTTCCGTGTTTTCGATTTTGGTTATCTTTCTTTTGTTGTTCAATCAGTTCCGTAGCGTGATGCAATCGTTGGTTATACTGTTGAATTTGCCATTAGCGCTCATCGGAGGCGTATTGACAATCTATTTTTCTAACGGAGTCATCAGTATCCCCGCTATTATCGGCTTTATTTCGCTTTTCGGAATCGCCACGCGTAACGGTATGTTGCTCATTTCGCGTTACAACGATTTGCAGAGCGAAGGATTATCGGCATTCGAAAGCGTGATGCACGGCTCGTTAGACCGTCTGAATCCTATCCTGATGACTGCCCTGACTTCGGCGCTCGCTCTTATCCCGCTTGCACTGGGCGGCGACCTCCCCGGCAACGAAATCCAAAGTCCTATGGCGCAAGTTATTCTTGGAGGATTGCTAAGTTCAACTTTCTTAAACGGATTCATCGTTCCAATTATGTATGTGCTTATATATAAAAAAAATAAACAGATAAAAAATAGTATATGAAAAATTTATTGATAATATTGATTTTAATGACGGGCAGTTCGACTTTTGCCCAAAACAGTATCGAAGAGGTATTAAATTCCGTAGAACAGAATAACACTACTCTGAAAGCCTTGAAAGATAACATCGAGGCGCAAAAATTAGAGAACAAAACCGGAATTTATCTGCCCAATCCCGAAGTCGAGTTCAACTATCTTTGGGGTAATCCTAATAATATAGGTAATAGAAAGGATATAAGTATCCGGCAAACGTTTGATTTCCCCACTATTACAGGTGTGAAGAAAAAGATTGCCGATAAACAAAATCATCTGCTCGAACTGCAATATAAAGCCGAACGATTGGATATACTGTTGCAAACAAGGCTGTATGTCTTCGATTTGATTTATTACAACGCCTTGAAAAAGGAACTCGAACAACGTCTCGAACATGCCGCAACGCTTGCCGCCGGATACAAAAACCAACTCGAAAAGGGCGAAGCCAATATCCTGGAATACAATAAGGCGCAACTGAATCTGGCTACGGTCAAAGGTGAAATTCTAAGTGTGGAAACAGAACGGAAATCTATTCTCGCCGAACTGAAAAGACTGAACGGCGGTATCGATGTGTTGATATCCGATTCCGAATACCGCGACGCTGTTATTCCGGACAATTTCGACGAATGGTTTGCGCAAGCCGAACAGCGAAATCCGGTGTTAGAATATGTGCGTCAGGAAATCGAACTCGCTAAAAGCCAAATCGCTCTGAATAAGGCGGCGACACTACCGAACTTCTATGCCGGTTTTATGCGCGAAAAGGTTGTCGGCGAAGCGTATCAGGGTATCTCTGTCGGTATCTCGATTCCGCTCTGGGAAAATAAAAACAAAGTGAAACAGGCAAAAGCCGCTCTCAAAGCTACCGAAACTAAACAAGCCGATAGCCGGTTGCAGTTTTACGAATATCTCGGAAATCTGTACGAGAAAACTAAAAGCCTGCAAGCTACCGCCGACGAATATAAACTGTCTTTATCGTCGCTCAACAATACCGCGCTGCTGAAAAAGGCGCTCGACGCCGGCGAAATCTCTTTACTCGATTATATCGTCGAAATCGGACTGTACTATAATACAGTCAATCTCAAACTTAACGCCGAACGAGAGTTCCAAAAAACTTTCGCGGAACTTAGACGAATCGAATATTGAGGCATGTCCTTTACGAGCAAAGCCTAAAACTTTGTGATTAAAAATATAAAATATATTGTTTACAAAAAACGTCATTACTCATTGTAACCCAAAGCTACCCGGAAGTTATGTCAATCCGGGTTGCTTCGAGTTACAAAGACGCTTATTGCCTCTTAATATCTTATATTATAAAACTTAACAAGTTTTAAGAACCTGTCAGGTATTGCTTTTCAGACAGAGAAATCTTAAATTTCGCTTAAAAAAATACCCCCACTCTAAATTCTAATGCCGGTTTTATTAAAATGTAAGCATTCTCCGGATTATTACTAAAACGCCGGTTAGTAGAAACCAATCGTGGAGAAGACATTCTATACGTAACACCCAAGGACACCATATGTATAATTATATCGCCGGATATTGCAGCAGTACTGTTTACTTTAAGTCCTTTGTTAGATATTCCCGCATACCATAAACCGAATTGCGGAGATACAAAGCACTTGACATCCTTATATCCAAAACCAATCCCCGGTCCCATATGGATATCAAAACGTGTAACGCTTTCTTTGTAAGGGTCGTCCGTATTTAATATGTTTTCGTTGGGGATTTTTCTGTAATTGCGGATTCCCAA
>JAIRLF010000168.1 GCA_031259655.1 Prevotellaceae bacterium | reverse complement strand
TAAATCTAAAATATACTCACAGATGGAGGCGAGGCAAAATCGTTCCAAAGTCGGTTAGCCTGTTCCGGCGTCATATTGCCTTCGAATGTCAGTACGCGGTATTTCAATACGTAATGTTTGTTTGGCAGGAGTTCCCAATTTCTGTTTTTTGTGGGAGCGAAGTTGATAAAGGCATCGCCTCGTTCGCCGTTTGCGTTCTGGTCCCAGATTCGCAACGGTTCGGGGAAACTGTAATTGTCGGGATGTCCCATGAAAAGCAATCCCGACCGTCCTGTTCGGGTTGCGCCTGTAACGTATATCCAGCGAGCGTTTGTGCCGTCAATTTCGGGACGGGTTTTTCCTTCGGAGGTAAGCATTTCGCAATTTTCCTTTGTCCATTCGGGAGTTCCGCGCCAGCCGAAACCGGCATAACGATAGGCTTCCAGCAGTATCGGGAGTGAAGTGGAAGGCATCAGATGCGATTCGAAATCCCAGAGGAAACCGTCCGGAACATTCCATGTTTTCACTTTCCAATATTCGTTCATAATCACTTTTTCCGTTTCTTTGTTAAAAATATAATGGTCGAGCAAGGCGGTAAATCCCGAAAAAACGGAGCCTTCGGAAATGTTTTCTATGCTGCGTGCGCGAACTGTTCCCTGTTTGTCGCCGATATTCCACAGGTCATAGCGTTTACCGTCGTACAGCACACGCGTCCATGGATTCCAAATTCCAAAGTGGTGATAATGGTCGCGCGGCTGGATATTGGTCAGCACATTTCCTTCGGGCGAGTATGCGGGATGGATATAACCTCCAGTCCTGCCATAAGCCTTATCTACACCGGGAGGCGGGTCGAGATGCGCGTAGTTATATTGCAGTACCGATTGCCCGTTTTTCTTCAGTACTAAGGACTTTTGCGTGTCTTCGATTCTCATGGAAGCTGTCGCGGGTTTTGTCTTTTTCGATTTGGCAATAAATGTACGGGCGGTTCCTGCCGGCGTCTTGCCGCTCAATATCCAGAACAGTACCGGCTTGTCTTCCTGTACATAATACAGTTGCGAAGGCGTTTCCGCCAAACCGTCGGGAGTCTGTTCATACAGGAAGACAACAGACGAAGCCGAAAGTTTCAATCGAGAAACATCTGCCGATACTACGCAATTTTCACGCTCATGGTTGCCGGATTGAACTGTTATCGTTATTTTTCGGGCTGTACCCGAAAACGATAAAACCATATACGTCATTACAAAAAATAATACTTTCCTATTCATATCTTTTATCTTTTTAAATGTTAACTGATACATAAATCGGCGCAAAGGTAATTACAATTTTAGATTTTTTAGATTTTAGATTGTTGATTTACGATTTTAGATTGTTGATTTACGATTTTAGATTGTTGATTTTAGATTTTAGATTGGGCTGACGCACGCCAATCAATAGCACAGGGCAACGCTGGCAACGCCTTTGACTCTTGTCCGAATCGTCTTTTTTGTCTGAATCGTCTTTTTTGTCTGAATCGTCTTTTTTGTCTGAATCAGAATTTTCAGGAATGAATAGAATGAACAGAATTTTTAAAATTCTGAATTAAAGTTTCGAATCTTTTCACTCAATTGACTGTCCGGAAGCCCGTAGGGCTTCAATATGAATAACCCCGAGCAAGCCGCAGGCGCAGCTCGGGGTATAGTCGCCTCCTTTTCAGAACTACGTAGTAGTTCAACCCTTACAGGGTTGATAGAGAGGGTTGGCGTTGTCCCCGAGCTGCGCTACGCTTGCTCGGGGTTATTCAAATTCGACGCCTTCGGCGTCATCTGTTACCCAATAATGCGACAATTAAATTGCGCCATATTCAAATTGTCGCAATGACGAAAGGGCGCCCGAAGGCAATCTAAAATCAAAAATCATAAATCAAAAATCTGTTTGTAGTAAAAAGGTTTTTATTTCTTAATCGCGTCGTAATTTTGGGGCTGCATCTTTGTATTCGAATTTAAGGAGTAATGAGAATGGAAAGAATTTATTATCCGACAGTTGTAATCTCGGATGTTCATTTGGGAACAGCTTTTTCGAAGACAGTAGAAGTCGCCGAATTTTTGAAGTCCATAAATTGCGACAGACTGATTTTGAACGGCGATATTATAGACGGCTGGCATCTGTATAAGAAATCGCACAAAGTATGGAACAAAAAACACATCTTTTTATTCCGTGTAATTTTGAAAATGATGGAAAATTTCGGGACGGAAATCATTTACGTACGCGGAAATCATGATGATTTTCTCGACAATGTCATGCCGATTAATTTCTATAATCTCAAAATCGTTAAAGATTTCGTACACGAAAGCAACGGCAGGAGATATTATGTTACACATGGCGATATTTTCGACAACGTTACATCGAAAATGAAATGGCTGTCGAAACTTGGCGACCTCGGGTACACCATTCTGTTACACATCAACAAATACTACAATTATTACCGTACTTTCAGGGGCAAATCGTACTATTCGTTTGCACAAACCGTGAAACAAAAAGTGAAATCCGCCGTATCGTACATCTCGGATTTCGAGGAATCGTTGGTGAGTTTAGCCAAAACGAAACATTGCGACGGTATCATTTGCGGACATATCCATCATCCCGAAAACAAATATTATGGCAATATTCATTATCTTAATTCCGGCGACTGGATAGATTCTCTTTCGGCGCTGGTCGAAGACATTCAGGGTAACTGGAATATCGTTTACTACGATAAAGAACTTATAAATGAACAAAAAGAAACGAAACTATTAGAAGAAGTCGTATGAAATACATGTTTACCGTTCAGGGAGAAGGTCGCGGACATTTGACGCAGGCTATTTCGATGTACGAAATGTTAAGCCGCAATGGTGACGAAGTGGTAGAAATCATGGTGGGAATAAACGACTTGCTGTCGTTGCCGCCGTTTTTTCGCGAGAAAGTAAAATGTCCTGTTTCCACGTTCAACAGTTCGTGTTTCCTGTTTTCGCCGAAGAACAGAAAGTCGTTATTTATCAAAAGCATTCTGTACAATCTCAGAAAATTGCCCGACTATATTAAAAGTATGCGGTTCGTCAAACGGAAAATTGACGAAACGAATGTTGACCTCGTAATCAATTTTTACGAGATATTGACAGGTCTCACCTACGCTTTTATACGTCCGAAAACGCCGTACGTTTGCATCGCTCATCAATACCTGTTTTTTCATCCCGATTTTGCTTTCCCGCGAAAAAACAGAATACAGTTGGCGGGATTGCTGTTTTTTACACGATTAACCTGTCTGAGAGCATCGCGGCTCTTATCGCTTTCGTTTCGCGAAATGCGGAATGTAAACAATATACGTGTCGTTCCGCCGCTGATACGCGACGAAGTCCTGCACAAAACCTCGAATCGAGGGAAATATATCCTTGTATATATGCTTAATGCCGGATTTGCCGAACAGGTAATCAACTGGCATAACGAACATAAAAACGTGCGTCTGCATGTTTTCTGGGATAAACGGGACGCTCCGAAAGAACTGCCGGTTGACGAAACTTTGACGTTTCACCGGTTAGACGCTACCGCATTTCTCGACTATATGGCAGATTGCGAAGCGTACGCAACTACAGGAGGATTCGAATCTATCTGCGAGGCTCTGTACCTGCAAAAACCCGTAATGATGATTCCTGCGCATATCGAACAGGAATGCAATGCTTTCGATGCTGCCATTTCGGGCGCAGGCATCGCTGCCGACGAATTTAATTTGTCGAACTTGCTGGAATTTGCGCCATCGTACCTGCCGAATACAACATTCCCCTTTTGGGTTAATAAAGGAAATTTTATGTTTATCAACGGTCTGAAAATAAACAACGAACAGGAAACAAACTTCATCGGAGACGATACTCTCGTTACCGTTGGAGGTTGAAAATTCTGCTCAAAAACAGAAGGATTTCCTTTTATCAAGAAAACCCTTCAATTTAAGTTCTTGAGTCTATTATGTGGACATCAAGGACGTCGACGATGGTGTCGCCGATGAGACGCAATGGAGACGCAATGGAGACGCAATGGAGACGCAATGGAGACGCAATGGAGACGCAATGAGACGCAATGAGACGCAATGGAGACGCAATATATTGCGTCTCTACAAATCGACGCCGTTGACGACCACAGCATTGTCCGGTGTAGACGATAATCCTCTTGCCTTAATAATTCGCCATTACAGATTGACGACCACAGCATTGTCCGGTGTAGACCCACACCGGTGTACGCCGGTAGGGGCGTATCGCATACGCCCATCCTTGGTCGGATGCAACAAAGGCGTACGCATCAGTGGCAATGCGAT
>JAIRLF010000100.1 GCA_031259655.1 Prevotellaceae bacterium | reverse complement strand
AAATCAAAATATCGGATTAAAAAAATTTTTATACCTTTGCGGCTTGTTTTTTTAATGAAAATGTAATAATAGTAATTATGGAAATCACGCATATTGAACACATTGGGATAGCGGTTAGGTCATTGGAGACGGCTATACCCTTTTACGAAAATGTTCTTGGTCTGAAATGTTACAACGTCGAAGAGGTTGTTGACCAAAAAGTGAAGACCGCTTTTTTCAAAGTTGGTCAGACGAAGATAGAACTTCTGGAATCCACCGATCCCGAAGGCGCTATTGGAAAATTCATCGAAACGAGAGGTGAAGGCATACACCACATCGCGTATGCGACCGACGGTGTACAGGCGGCGCTGGACGATGTTGCAGAGAAAGGCGTTCGGTTGGTAGACAAAGCGCCGCGCAAAGGCGCCGAAGGTCTCAACATCGCATTTTTGCATCCGAAATCGACATTTGGAGTACTCACCGAACTGTGCGAAGACCCCGCAAAGAAGTAAACAGAATATAAACACGAAAAATATAATATTAAAAAGATTATGGGTATTCAATCAGAAAAGGTAAAAGAATTGATTAAACTGCGAGAACAGGCGCGTCTTGGCGGCGGTCAGAAACGGATTGATTCACAGCATCAGAAAGGCAAGTACACTGCCCGCGAACGCATCGCCATGCTGCTGGACGAAGGCAGTTTTGAAGAACTCGACATGTTTGTTACGCACAGATGTACCAACTTCGGAATGGAAAAAAGCGTTTTTCTGGGCGACGGCATCGTTACGGGATACGGAACGGTAAACGGACGGTTAGTATACGTTTACGCACAGGATTTCACCGTTTTCGGAGGTTCGCTGTCCGAGACTTTGGCGCAAAAAATCTGCAAAGTAATGGATCAGGCGATGAAAGTCGGAGCGCCGGTAATCGGCATCAACGATTCGGGCGGAGCGCGCATTCAGGAAGGCGTCAACGCATTAGCAGGATACGCCGAGATTTTCCAGAGAAACATTCTTGCTTCGGGCGTCGTTCCGCAGATTTCCGCAATCTTCGGACCCTGCGCCGGCGGAGCGGTATATTCTCCCGCTTTGACCGACTTCAACATCATGACCAAAGGCTCGAGTTACATGTTCCTTACAGGACCGAAAGTCGTTAAAACCGTTACCGGCGAAGACGTTACACAGGAAGACCTTGGCGGCGCAAGCGTACACTCGACCAAATCGGGCGTTGCGCATTTCGCTGTAGAATCGGAAGAAGAAGGCATCGAAGTAGTAAAACATCTTTTAAGTTTCATTCCGCAGAACAATCTCGAAGAAGCGCCGGCGATTGAATGTTCCGACCCTGTCGACAGGCTCGAAGATTCGTTGAACGAAATCATCCCCGACAACCCGAACCGCGCATACGACATGTACGAAGTGATTGGCGCAATCGTCGATGACGGCGAATTTCTCGAAATCCACAAAAACTATGCAGCCAACATCATCGTTGGTTTTGCACGCTTCAACGGAATGTCGGTCGGCATCGTCGCCAATCAGCCGAAAGTTCTTGCCGGAGTGCTCGACATCAACGCATCGCGCAAAGCGGCGCGTTTCGTACGTTTCTGCGACGCGTTCAACATCCCGTTAGTTACGCTGGTCGACGTTCCCGGATTTTTGCCCGGCACAGGACAGGAATACGGCGGAGTGATTCTCCACGGCGCTAAACTCTTGTACGCCTACGGCGAAGCAACCGTGCCGAAAGTTACCGTTACCCTTCGCAAATCCTACGGAGGAGCATACTGCGTGATGAGTTCAAAACACCTTCGCGGCGACATGAACTACGCATGGCCATCGGCAGAAATCGCCGTTATGGGACCGGCAGGCGCAATCGAAGTGCTGTACAGCAAAGAAGCCGCTACAGCCGAAAATCCCGCCGAATTTATCGCAGCAAAAGAAAAGGAATACAAAGACGCCTTTGCAAACCCCTTCAACGCTGCAAAATACGGTTACATCGACGACGTTATCGAACCGCGAAACACAAGGTTCAGAATCATACGCTCGCTACAGCAACTTGCTACAAAAAAGTTGACCAATCCTGCAAAGAAACACGATAATTTGCCCCTGTAATTCTTAATTAAATATCGCGAAATATGAGAATTTTTAAAAGAGGATTAAATCTGTTTCTGTTCATGACGGCGGTTATCTGCGTTCAGGCTCAAGTAACGAAATTGCAGATAAACGAAATAATGGTCAACAATCAGGGCGATTATGTTGACCATTACGGTCAAAACAGCCCGTGGATAGAGATATACAACAACAGCGGAGCCTCGACCAATATCGGAGGCTGTTTCCTGTCCGACGACCTGAACAATCCGCGCAAATATCCTATAACAAAAGGTGATAAAAACACCATCATAGGACCGAGGCAGTTCACGATTTTCTGGGCGGACAATAACGCTACAAGAGGTACGTTTCACGTCAATTTTCGGCTCGACCCCGCAAAGGAAAACACAGTATATCTATCCGATGCAAGCGGAAAGTTGATTGACAAACTCATCGTTCCCGCAAAGGAATCCGCTCTGGTCGACAAATCGTACGGACGGAAAACGGACGGAAGTCAGGAACTCGGCGTGCTGGCAAAGCCCACTCCAAACATCAACAATGCGTTTGCCGACCGGGACGCCGCTAATGAGAAGTTCAAAGAAAACGACCCCACAGGGATCGCAATGAGCGTAACAGCCGTCGCGGTAGTATTTCTTGCACTGATACTTCTGTACGTCTGTTTCAAATATACGGGACGGTTTTACATCAACCGCGGACATAAAAAAGCCGTTGCAGCAGCCGAAGCAAAAGGCGGGACGGTCGACCAAAGCAAAATCGGCGACACGGACGGTATACCCGTCGAAGTCTGCGCCGCCATCGCAGCCGCACTGTACGAAATGCAGAACGATATACACGATATCGAAGACGCCGTACTGACTATCGAAAAGAAAGCGGTCAGTTATTCTCCATGGAGTTCAAAAATATACGGCTTGCGTCAGACGCCGCAGGTTAATACAAAAAGATAATAATTAAAAATCTAAAAGACATGAATGAATTTAAAATAAAAATAAACGGTAACAACTACAATGTCGTTATCAATAATGTAGAAGAAAACACTATTGACGTAGAAGTCAACGGGCTGTCGTATTCGGTGGAAATGGAAAAGCCCCTGAGGAACAAGAAAACAGCCGCAAAACCGGTGATTACACGTTCGGTCGAAAACACCGTTTCGGCGCCTACCGTGCAGGTCGCCAAACCTTCGGAAGTATCTGCCGGAGGCTCGAAAGGCGCAGTGAAATCGCCGCTGCCCGGAGTCATACTCGAAGTTTTCGTAAAGGAGGGCGACAGTGTGAAAGCAGGACAAAAAATCCTTGTCCTCGAAGCCATGAAAATGGAAAATACTATTAATTCCGACCGCGAAGGAAAGGTTATTGAAGTTAAAGCTCAAAAAGGCGATTCGGTATTGGAAGGCGCCGATTTGATAATAATAGGATAAACTGATGGAATTTTTATTAGAGAATCTTAGAGAATTTTTAAGTTACACCGCATTTGCCCACGTAACGCTCGGACACGTTGTCATGATACTTTTCGGCTTGATTTTCCTGTATCTTGGCATCGCTCACGATTTTGAACCGATGTTGCTCGTGCCTATCGGTTTCGGTATTTTGATAGGAAATATCCCTTTCGACGAAGGAAAAGGTTTGATGGTCGGTATCTACGAAGAAGGCTCGGTGTTGAACATCCTCTATTCCGGCGTGCGGCAGGGCTGGTATCCGCCGCTGATATTCCTTGGAATAGGGGCAATGACGGACTTTTCGGCGCTGATATCCAACCCCAAACTGATGCTGATAGGAGCGTCTGCTCAGGTCGGTATATTTGGCGCTTACACTATCGCGTTAGCCTGCGGTTTTGAACCTACTCAAGCCGGCGCTATCGGCATCATCGGCGGCGCCGACGGTCCAACGGCGATATTCCTGTCCGGCAAACTTGCGCCGAACCTGATGGGCGCTATCGCTATTGCCGCATACTCCTACATGGCGCTTGTCCCTGTTATTCAACCGCCTGTGATGAGGGCGTTAACAACCTCGAAAGAGCGTCTTATCCGGATGAAACCGCCACGCGCCGTTTCGCAAACCGAAAAAATCTTTTTCCCGATTATCGGTCTGTTGCTTACAACTTTGATAGTGCCGTCGGGACTGCCCCTGCTGGGTATGCTGTTCTTCGGAAATCTCCTCAAAGAAAGCGGCGTAACTCGCCGTCTTGCCGAAACTGCACGCGGTCCGCTTATCGATACAATCACTATCCTGCTCGGTCTGACCGTAGGCGCATCAACACAGGCTACCGAATTTTTGACATGGAACTCAATAATAATATTCGGTCTTGGCGCACTCTCATTCGTGATAGCCACAGCCAGTGGAGTACTGTTCGTGAAATTCTTTAACCTGTTCCTGAAAAAAGAGAATAAAATCAATCCTCTCATCGGAAATGCAGGCGTATCGGCAGTGCCGGATTCTGCCCGCATATCTCAAAATATCGGTCTGCAATACGACAAAACAAACTACCTGCTGATGCACGCAATGGGACCAAATGTCGCCGGAGTTATCGGAAGCGCAGTCGCTGCCGGTATATTGCTGGGATTTTTGTATTAGAATGGTATTTGCTATATCTTAAATTTTTTGTTGTTAGAGGTTGCTCGCGTAAATGAGCAACCTTTTATATTTTTCATGATACCTGTTTACGTTTGCAGGGGCAAAAAATTTTTTGCCCCTGCTGCGATTACTGTCATCGTGAAGTTCTCGTGGTCGACCACGAAGTGCTCGCGGTCGACCACGGACCGCTCGCGGTCGACCGCGAAGCGCTCGCGATCTATCCCGAAACGCTTGTGGTTGACCACGAAACGCCTCAGTATAGGTCACGAATACAGTACAGTTTGAATATTAAATGAACAGAAATAAGACAGGTGTATTCCAAAATGTCGGTTATTGTCATGTAAGAAAAATGATATTTTGGAATAAATCCACAAATATTGAAGTTATTTGAACTGTTATAAAAAAAAATAATTTGTATCGAAAAATTAATATCTTTGTAGCCGTAAAAAAATGAATTAGGAGTTCTAAATATATAAATAAAGAAAAAGTGATGTGTATTTCTTCGTATAATTATCTTACAAATCAAGCCTTTAGTTGCTTTGGCATGATTATTGTAGAGAGAGAGAGAGAGAGAGAGAGAGAGAGAGAGAGAGAATAGTAGTTATAAACAAATACTATTATTGTTTCAAAAAACTTTTCCGGAAATCAATTTTTGGAAAAATTTTCTATATCTACTATCGAGATTCAAATAGAAAAATATATTCACTCGATTCAAAGTTTTTTATAAAATGAAGGATTGAATGATTTTTGTATAATTAATTAAAGTTATAAATGAAAATGTCAAATTTATGAGGAATTTATTATTTTTATCGGCAATTTGCCGGTTTTTGACAGGTAGGAGATCGACAGGTCGATCTCGTGTAAGTTCCGGAAATTTTTTCGGAATGATGGATTTTAGGAGAAAATTGATCTTGGCGTTCATCTGTTTTTCGATGAGCACAGGGTTTATTTTTGCACAAAACAAACAGATAACCGGATTAGTGAAAGAGACTTCCGGCGATCCTGTTGTAGGCGCTTCGGTGGTCGTAAAAGGAACAACAATAGGAGTGCTTACCGATTCCGAAGGTAAGTTTTTACTCGATGTTCCCGAATCGGCAACAACCATAGTTGTCAGCTATATCGGACTTAAAGAAAAAGAAGTAGATGTAGCGCCATATATGGAGATTGTGCTGGAAGATGATGTCTCGGCGCTGGATGAGGTAATCGTAGTTGCATTCGGAACAACAACGAGGAAATCATATACCGGATCTACGGCGGTAATCAAAAGTGATATGATAGAAAAAAATCAGTCATCCAATTTGACGAATAATTTGTCAGGAAAAGTAGCCGGGGTTCAGGGATTGTCGTCCAACGGTCAGCCCGGTTCAGGATCAACTATTCGTATTCGAGGTATAGGTTCCATGAGTGCAAGTAATTCGCCCCTCTATGTTGTCGATGGCGTACCTTACGATACGGATATTTCTGCGATTAATAATGCGGATATTGAATCGGTCAGCATATTGAAAGACGCCGCTTCTGCCGCACTGTACGGAGCGCGTGGCGCTAATGGAGTAGTTATTGTTACTACTAAACGCGGAAAAACAGGATTAGCTCAAATAAAAGTAGATGCAAAATGGGGCGCCAATTCGCGAGCTATTCCCACGTACAATGTAATGACCGATCCGGGAATGTATTACGAAACTTTCTACCGTGCGTTATATAATAGCAGGGCTGGTACGGTAGGTTCGGATGCTGCTCACGAATATGCCAACCGCTTGTTATTGAACACTGCGGAAGGCGGTCTTGGCTATCAGGTGTACACTGTGCCGCAGGGGGAACGCCTTATCGGGACGAATTTCAAACTGAATCCCAAAGCTACGCCCGGATATTCCGACGGTAAATTTACATATATAGCAGATGACTGGTACAGTGAAATTTTTAAAACCAACAATTTGCGTCAGG
>JAIRLF010000054.1 GCA_031259655.1 Prevotellaceae bacterium | reverse complement strand
CCGTGTTGTGATTCATGTCCGAACAGGGTAAATACTTCCAGCCGAAATCATTGTTCTTCATATTGGAAATTTTCTCATTCCGACCGCGCTGATTGTAATAAACAATTACTTCTTCTGTCGATACGTGTTCGTCGGTAAGTATCCCGTAGAAGCTGTTTGCTCTCTTTTTTGTACTTCTGACGCTGTTTAATGCCCGCTCTTTTAGCAATATCGTTGCGTCTATCTCTTTTTTGCACAGCTCCGCATCGATTGGAAAGGTCGTAAAGTTACTCTGTACAGTAGTATCCGACAATACAAATTTTGCCTGCGCGGGCAATGCTTCGCCATGAAGTTTTACGCTGTACGCAAATATTTTCTCAACCCCTGTTTCTCCGATACGCCTGCGAAAATGTACAAAATCACTCGGATCGCAGGGGAATTTATGCTCGAAAAACAGGCCTCCGCAAAGTTACAAAATCCAGTGCATTTATCCAACCTTTTTATACTTATTTCAGTGATTAACAATGAATTAATATGGTTTTAAGTACTAACTATATTAATTTTTCATCAAATTCAATTAGACTAATATCGTTCATTACACTTGCTATTGTGTAATTCATTCGTTTAACAAGTTCATTGTCGCTATTGTAAAATCCGCTTAATGACTTATCGTGCTCTACTTTATAAAGCCAATCACGGTTTATGTTTTTTTTAATTTTGTGAGTCAGGTATTTATCCGACACCTCCAATATCCATGCTCTTGCTTCGGGGTCGCGCACTTGATTTACTGTATCATTATTTTTTTTAGGTATAAATCCTAACAGGCACATCAAATAGTTTATTTTCCCGGTCATGGCAGCGGCTTCATCTTCAAGAATACGGAAATCATTTTCTTTTTTATCTGCTGATATTTTTTTGTTTTTCAGGTGTTCAAGAGCAACATCCAACTCCATATTGAAAATGTGGATATAGCGTTGCGCTTCGAGTAATCTGTCAATCTGTTCGGGTTGATGAAACATTTTTATCGGGAACTGTTCCGGCAAAATCTTTAGAAACAGAATATTTCTTTCCGATGGATAATATTTATCGTATCCTTCTTCTCGCAGACGAAATTTTATGGCGCTTACATATACTTTGACCATGTAGAAATGTAATATCAACTTTTTAAGAATTTCCTTCTGCATTCTGTCGTTGATTTTATCCTTTTTGTATTCTCTCAATGAAAAGAATGTTCCTATCCCTGCGATAGTAGCGGATAAAAAGAGGTTTGTCCAGTCTTCGATGTTCGTTCTGCCGGAAAAATCAGGCGGAGTTATTTTTATCAAACAAAAAATAACAATTCCGTATATTGCAAAAAGTCCAAATGAAAGCCATTTATTTTCCCGGACAATGTTCATAACTTTATCTGCTGTGTTTTTTACGTTACCGACCCCGTTTGTTACCGATCCTGTCTTTTTTATTGTTTTAATAATCCTTACAATATCGTTATAATGACTGTCAATAACACACATGGATTTTTCCCGCAAACTTTCTACCGTACTTCCGTCCTGAATTTCGAACTGTTTTTGCCACAATATTTCGCCGTGATCTGCGTAGCGGTCTATTTTGTGTATGGTTACACCTCCCGATTTTTCTTTGTTGCGTATCATTTCCTTGCAGGGATCAATTCCGGGATATTGCGGCAACATAGACGGATGAATATTGATTGCGCCATATTTCGGCAGGTTGAACAATTCTTCCGACATAAGGAATGGCATTTTATAAACAACAATAAGGTCGGGAGATTTGTCGCGAATCCATTTAACTTCTTTTTCTCCCTGTTGTTTCAGTTTATAGCAGGGAATTTTGTTGTCAATGGCAAACTTCTCCAGCGAATTTGATTCGCTGTAACGATCGCAGTCGAGTATTCCGACAACCTTAATACGGCTTTCCTTGCAAAGTCTGCGGACAATACCTGTCAAATCTTTTGTGGCTATAATTATCTTTTTCATTTGCTTAATTTATTTATAATTAAATACTTTATATGATATTCCATTGAATCCGGATATTTTTTCAACTGTTTGCACGTATTCTTCGTCGCTCATTCGTCGTGAAAGATTGATAATTGGGCAACCGTCGCGAAGAAACTGTACGGGGTCGGGTATCAGTCCGTTGCGGCACGCTTTCCGGTAGAGAGCGGAGCCGGGGAAAGCAATAATCAGATCTATAGAGATTGGAAATCGTTTTTTGTGGCGCATCCACCAGTCGAAAGTACGATTAGTCGATTCGACGGTTTCTTCAATGTCGCCGATGATGATTGTAGAGCGGGTTTGCAAACCGGCGCTATCGCACATTTCAAGCGCCTGTTCTACCTGTTCAACAGTGATTTGTTTGCGCATGCTTTTCAATATCCGGTTGTCGGCGCTTTCTATGCCAAGAAAAATGTATCTGCAATTGCTTCCGGCTAAAATATCGACTATCTCTTTATTGACCACATCAACACGAAGTTGTATTGACCAGACAATGTCGTATTCAATGATTCTGCGACAAAAGTCGAAAATCCGCTGTCCGTCGCCGGCAAACAGTTCTTCACGAAAAGCAACATAGTTGATTTTATAATGAGCAAGCAAATAATCCAACTCTATGAAAAGAGAATCAAGCGATCGCTGACGGTAAAGACTGCCGGTAGGATGGAAACAGAAAGTGCAGTTATATTTGCACGACCGGCCGCCGATAATTGCTGCCTGAGTATAACTTATTCCGTTTTCATATTCCATATTCAGAGCCAGATACTTGTCGTAATCGAAACCTTGATAGTCAGGTATCGGCAAAGTCTCAAGATCGATGTTTTGAAGGTGTGATACAGTTTGACGATAACCCTGACCGGTTTTATATATTATGTTTTCAACCATATTAATATCACTGTTTTCGTATAAGGCGCCGATCAGTTTGATTATTGTATATTCGCCTTCGCCGATAACGCCGTAATCAACAATTTCGAGAGCCTGCATCGCTACTTCCGGGTCGGATGTAATCAGTCCGCCTCCGGCGATTGCAATAATGTCGGGTTTTATGTTTTTAGCCATCCGGAACACTGTTTCGACGTCGGCGAACTGTCCGGATATGCCACCGGTACCAATTATGTCTATGTCACGCTGCTTAATTACCTGTTCAAGGACTGTTTGAGCCGTCTGCGTACAGTGATTAAGATTGAGAGTAAACACACTGACTGTTTCAGACTGTTTCAAAACAGCAGAAATATTCATTATTCCGTATGGCATAACATATCCGGCTGTTTTCGCAGAAGAGTATTCGGGAACAGCAAGCAAAATATTAAGGCGTCGTTTTTTGTTTTTCATCATTCAAATATCTGTGTTATTCTGGTTAACAAAACGGTATCGGGAGCATCTTCCGGCGTTGTACCCCACTGCTGAATATAGCGAAAGCGAAAACGCTCGGTAATTGCGGTTTTTACAAAATTGCGGATAAAATTACAAACCACCGAATCAAATGACTTTTTATATTGAAAACGATGATACAGGCAACCGCCTCCGCAATTCCATTTTACTTCACAGTCCATACATTCAGGTCGCATATATACATTGTCGGCAAGCAGAGTATCAAATTTTTTGCGGTCAAACTCAACGCCCGATTCGTTAACTTTGCCATAAACGACCTTGCTGTAATAAGTATCAGTTGGCGATGTTATGCAATAGCAACATACAATATCGCCGTTGGGAGCGAGACAAAGTTCGCCCATACAGGAACGCTCAACAGGAAAAACAGTACGCAGGTAAGGAAAAGACGTAAGACTTTTACCATTTTGACGAAATCGTTGCAGAGCAGAAATAAAATTCGCCGTATAACGGTCGTAAAACTGCGCCATTTCAGATTCATCAGCAAACAGTTCCGGCGCGATAACAGGCTCAAACATCATATTTGTGACCGTTGGAAACTGAGCCTCCATGATTTCTATCATTTCAGTCTGTCTTTCCACGTTGGCAGGTGTGACAGTTACATTTATTTGCGGCGTTATTCCATTGTCAACCAATCGTTTTAAATGTTTCACAACAGTAAGATAGTTTCCACGCTGCAAGTTCTGTATTTCTTCTATTATTTCAAACGAAACACTTACATTGACATTGTTTTTGCAAAAAAAATCAAGCATCCCGTCATTGAGAACCGTACCGTTTGTGATAACTGTAAAATCTAAAGTCAAATGTCGTTTATTTGCCGTTTCACGAGCATAAACAATACTCTGTTTAACGGTATCCCAGGACAGTAGAGGTTCACCTCCTCCCATAAAAGAAACAGATAACGGTTTGCTGAATCCCTCAGGTTTTGAGCCAATAAAAAAGTCTATTGTACGTTTTAGAATGTTAATATCCAATTCTTCATTGTTACGTCCTGCTGCCGAATAGCAGTAAACACGGCGAAGATTACATTTCTGATTGGGTAAAACAGTAAGCAGAGGATAGTCTTCCGGTTGTTGAACCTTGTTTTTCTGCTCTTTGAGAGGAGTGAAAAGTTGAAGTTTGTCTATGATATTTTGTATTTCGGGACTGTCCGGCAATTCGCTGTTTTTTAACCACACAGCCTTGCGCAGCATCGGAGAATAAAGCATCCGTAGAGAGCCGGACGAATATAAATATATGTCTTTATATTTCTGCATATTGTTTACATTTTTCTTTGCCAAGAGCCATTATTGTTCTGACAAAATTACAATGCAGTTTGAAATAATCGGACGGGTACGACAGTCGAGCCAGCAGGCAACCGCCGCCACATTGCCATTTAACCTGGCATGATTGACATTCAGGATAATAATCTGCATTCTTACGTATTATTTCATCCCGTTTGTCATTATCGAACAACACATTGTTATCTTCCATAATCTTCCCATAGAGAAATTGCCGGAAGAAATCTTCGTCGGGCGATGAAATTCGCGAACAGGCTGTTATACTGCCTTCCGGTGTAACGGTAAACTTGTTGATACAAGCCCTGTTGCGACTGCTGAAAGCATCATTGACAACGCTGCTGCCGACATAGAGATTCGACTTTTTTCCAAGTTCAAAAGCCTCAAAATACTGATTGATAAAAGTATCATAAAAGCGTTTCAAATCGTCGACCTCAGGAAAAAGCGACTTGTTGAGAACAGGTTCAAAAGCAACGCCTCCAAGATATGGAAAGCGGGAAAGCAATTCTGTTACCGACTCTACTATTCTGTTGACATTGAAAGGCGTAACCGTACATCTGATTCCCGGATAGATTTCATTGTCTGTAAGAAGATTGATGCCGGCGCATACTTTGTTGTAATGATTTCGCTGTCTGTTTTGCACACTTTCGAGTATATCGAACGACACGACAAGTTCCGGCAAATATTGTTTGTACAGTTCAATAAAATCCCGACTTATCAAAGAACCGTTAGTAACAATGCCGTAATCAAGAATGATGTGCTGTTCATTTGCAAGTTTTTGTGAAAAAGACAGAGCCTCCGCCAGCAATCCGGGAGAATTAAGAGGCTCGCCGCCACCCGAAAAGACAATTCTCAAGCGACTGAAAGAAACTCTTTGCCGATTAATGAAAAAAGACAAAGCCGAATGAAGCACATCGCTGTTAATTGTCGTGTTTGAACGCCCTTTTGCGGAGTAGCAGTATGCACAGGAGAAATTGCATTTGTAATTGAGTAACAAAGTCATTTCAGATATCTCATTTACTGTTCCGTCGCTGATTATTTCTTTCATATTTTTTTAGATATAAGATTTTTAGACAATGCGATTGTTGAAAATTCACGTTTGAACCGACAGACAATTTCGTTTATTTCCGGCGGGTAGGTTCGATTTTGTACCATACAGCCTCCGGCACAGTGCCACTTCAAAAAACATTGTTGGCAGGCGGGTTTTTTATCCGCAATATCTTCTTCTATCAGGCCGGCAAATTTTGTCTGGTCGAATCGGAGTTTTCCTTCATTGGTAATTTTGCCGTAAACACAATGTTGATAATCTTTTTCGGCAGGCGATGCTATTCTGTGGCAAATGCTTATATCGCCTGTGGGCGTCAGGCAAAGGTCGCCGTGACAGTAGCGTCGTGCACGAGTCTTTAAATTTTGCAACATGGCACAATTCAAAATTTTATCGTTTGAACGTGCAATGTCGAACGCTTCATAGAATGAAGAAATATATTGTTTGAAAAAGTTTTCGGCTCTTACTTTGCCGGTAAATATATTTTTATCGGTAACAGGATCGAAATAATACCGGTCAACAGCAGGAAATCGCCCGATAAGCGTTTCAACCATTTCCGGTATAAGTTTTACATTTGCAGGCGTAATCACCGAGCGCACTTGTGGATGTAATTCCGCTTCGCTCATTTTTAGCAGATTTTCGCTAACCTGTTTGTACATACCTCGCTGCATCATCTGTATTTTTTCCAGTACTTCGAATGATACTCTTGGCTGTATTTTGTATTTGACAAAAGTGGCAAGCATATCTTCCGATAAAAGCGAGCCGTTTGTAACTATTTCAAATTGAGGTTTAATAGACTGGCTTTCGGCGAGGCAGGAGGCATATTCTATCGATTGTTTCACGGTTTTCCACGACAGCATCGGTTCTCCTCCTCCAAGAAAAGTTATGTAGAGTTTTGTTTCATTAATTCGCCTGTTATCAATAAAGTAATCGAGTATGACTTTGATTTTGTCGAACGAAAGTTGCCTGTCGGAACGCCCTTTAGCAGAGTAACAATAGGAACAGTGGAAATTGCATCTGTCATCCGGCAAAATGGACAGATACAAAAAATCATTTATATTTCTGACAGAATAAACTGTGGAAGCGTTGTTTACAGAATCATAATTATCGTTATTGAGATGAGTCATTTGTTCTTTAAATTTTGGGTTATCAGTTCCATAAGCGATGAGCCGGATGTCTCCATTTCTGTTTCGTCCAGTTTCTCAAGCAGCAAGTCGCATGAGAAATCTCTGACAAAATCGCATATAACATTTTGAATTTCGACAGTATATCTGCGTCTTTCGGCAGTACATCCGCCTCCGCAATTCCATTTCACAAAACATTGACAACATTCGGGATAGATGTCCGCCATTTGATTTTGCCGTAATACGCTGTATTTTTCGCGGTCAATTACGAGAATATTTTCCCCGTTTACAGCGCCATAAATATTCTGCGAATAAGTCTCTTCATCAGGCGATGACACTTCGAGGCAAATACTGACAGTTCCTTCCGGCGTTAGACAAAATTCACCGTTGCAATAGCGGTCCGATATTGTTTCGAGACTTCTTGAAACGGCACACAAAACGTTTTTACCGTTGCTTGCCGCTATTCGGCGGGCTTTGAGCATAGCCTCGCGGTAAGTATTGTAAAAAGTTCGAGTGAAGTTTACATCACGAAAGAGATTGTGGTCGGCGACAGGATCAAAATACACTGTTCGTACAAATGGAAAACGGCGAAACACTTCTTCGACCATTTCTTCAATGCGTTCAACAGCGGACTGTGTAATCACAGAGCGGATTTCCGTCGTGATACCTGCTTCAGCAAGCAAATCTAAAGTTCGACACACTTTATCATACTGTCCCCGTTGTTTGTTCTGCAAGTCTTCAAGAATTTCAAATGAAATTCGCGGATGTACATTATATTTCTTTACAGTGTTGATTATTTCCGGCGACACGACTGTTCCATTTGTGATAAATCCGAAATGAAGTTTAATATTCTGACTGGATGCTAATTTATTCGCATATTCGACACCCTGTTTAACAATATCCCATGAAAGCAAGGGTTCGCCTCCGCCAACAAACGATATTTTCAGCGGTTTTTCACCACATCGCGCCGAATCAACGAAATAATCAAGTGTTGCCCGCAGATGCTCTTCTGACAAATGCTTGCCGGAGCGTCCTTTTGCAGAGTAGCAGTAGGAACAGGACAGATTGCAGAAATAATTAGGCAACACATACAGAGTTTGATACACATCCGGCGCTGTTGAGTTCCGTATTTGCAAATCAGTGGCGGTTTTAAGTTGCGCGAGTAAGTCGGAATATTCCGAATCCGTTGATACGGGCGATATTGCCGTTTGCTCGAGTGTTGCAACAGTCGCGGTGTCGGCAAGCAGCATATTATTCGACAGTGGAGCGTAAATCAAATTAACATCAGTGTCGTTACACCCGAAGCGATTGCCGACAGGAATGGCAAATATGCAGTCATCAATCATTTTTGCTGTATTCATTCTTTTTCCGATTGTTTAATTATTTCCATCACAGACATGTTATATTCCGATTCATAACTTTCTTTCAATCTGTTCCACAAGGCATGCTTTATAAATTTTTGCATAAAATTGCATCGCAGGCGTTTACTTTCGCTATTGCCGGTACGATTGAGATAAGTACAGTCGCCTCCGCAGTTCCATTTTATAAAACAGCCGGTACATTCCGAATACGAGGTTACGTTTTCTCTTACCAAAGCCTTCAATTTAGCCTTATCAATAACAACATGACCCTGCAAGTCGATATTCCCGTAAATATAATCCTTAAAATAAGGCAATTCCGGCGACGATACACATGGACATGCCGTAACGGAACCGTCGGGACAAATACCAAACTCGCCCGGACAAAAACGTTCGACAACATAATCGACATGCCTCAAAATCGATGAGGTAAGCATTATGTCATGTCTTGCAGCCGTCTGTCGCGCTTCAAAAAAACAGCGTATAAAATCGTCGTAAAAGCCGGCATCAAGCGTATTTATAATTTCCGGCATCATTTCCTTGCATGGTTCAAACGAAAGACAGTCAAGTCCGGGAAAGACGTTGAACGCTTCTTCCACCATTTCTGTCTGTCGCAGTACATTTGCAGAAGTAACGACCGAATTGATGCTGACAGGAACGCCATGTTCAAGCATCTGTATGATATTGTCCTTTACCTGAGCATAATGTTTACGCTGAAGATTTTGAATATCTGCAAGAATATCAAACGAAACAACCATTTCCAATTTGTTGGCAATAATAAAATCCAAAGAGCCTTCGGGAAGAAGCGAACCGTTTGTTATCACTTTGAAACGAACATTAAACGACTCCTTTTCTGCTCGCTGCAAAGCATAACCGATTGCTTCGCAAATTAGCGACCACGATAGCATTGGCTCACCGCCACCAATAAACGTTATACTTAACTTTTTTGTATCGGTACGCTCCCGACTGATAAAATAACTGAGCGCTCCCTGCAACATTTCAGAGGAAAGAATTTCGGCAGAGCGACCATTTGCCGAATAGCAATAACTGCACGAAAAATTGCATTTGTTATTGAGAATAAGTGATATGTTGTTATAATCGGCTATCGTTCCTTTTTGTTTTGTCAATAATGATATTTCGGTATTACAGGTCAATTCTTTTACTGTGTCTTTGACTTCCTGCGAAACATCGTTTCCGGCAAGCACAGAAACGATGTCGTCCACATTTTTTGCTGTTGCAATCAGGGCTGTGCTTGACAAAGGTGCATATACAATATAAAATTTGTTTTCTTCGACCGGCAAAAACTCGTGAAGCGAGCAAAAAAATATATTGTTTCTATTCAATAACGCTTTCATACTGACTGTTGTTTATTATGATATTCGAACCATTTGCGATTAAAGTTGCATACTTCATCCATATATTCGGACGGATACAGATCGATGCGTGTCATACATTCTCCACCGCAGTTCATTTTGGCAATACAGTTATTGCACCGCTTCATAGTTGACGCGTTAATATTCAGCAGTTCATGAAATTTTCCCAAATCGAAAGAAACGCCATTCCCGTCGATTTTGCCATAGACACAATGCTCATATCGCTCTTCTTTTGACGAAGTTGCACAGTGACATATCGTAAATGTTCCTTCCGGAGTAAGACACAATTTGCCCGGACAGTAACGCCGGCGTGGAGCAGCCGTCATCTGTTCCATAGAACACCATATTTCCGTCTTACTGTCGCCATACTGTTGTTTTATTTTCAAATAGCCGCGCATAAACTGCCTGTAAAAATCAGCCAGATGAGCAGGTGTCGGAAACAAGCGGTAATCAGTCACAGGTTCCACTGTAAAACTTCGCACAAAAGGATACTGTTTTAAAAGCATTTCCGTCATTTCTTCTATCCGGTTAACGCTCAATGGAGTAATTGTAGAGTTGACCATTGTTGGAACGCCTGCTTTACCGTAACTTGCAAGCGTCTCTGATACTGTCCGGTAACGACCGCGCAACTGTTCCTGTAAATCTTCCAGAACTTCGAAAGATACGCAAACACTTGTCCCGTACTGTTTCAGAACATTTATGATTTTATCATTGACAATACTGCCGTTTGTTACAACCGATGCCCATAATTGAAAACCCTGCTCCTGCGCCCTTTCATGTGCATATTCAAGAGCATGGCAGGTAATATCTTGCGTAACAAATGGCTCCCCTCCGCCCGAAACAAACATCTTTAATGTTTGAGATGCTATGCGTTGCCGGTCGATAAAGAAATCAAGCCCCTTATGCAATATGGCTTTATCGATAACTTTTGACGACCGTCCTTCGGCTGAATAGCAATAACGGCAACTGAAATTGCACATTTGGTTCGGCATCAGCGACAGCGTTGTAAAGTCGGATGGAGTCCGTTTTGTAAAAGCATTTAACAGTGTATCATTATCCATTTTTTTAACTTCTTTTGACAATAAAAAAGAGGCTGTCTGAAAAAACATTGAGACAGCCCCTTTTAAAATGCCGTCAAGAATTGCTGTCAATCTTTGCACCGGCAACCGCCTCCAAAGCAGTCGCAACAATCGTCTGTCTTACTTTTCGGCTTCGTTACTTTTACAACTTTCGTTAACATAATAACTTAGTGTTAAAGTTTACTCCTACTCTATTCAGTCGGCTTTTCGGATTCCGCCGTTT
>JAIRLF010000317.1 GCA_031259655.1 Prevotellaceae bacterium | reverse complement strand
GGCGAGACGACATTCGGCGGCGTCGGGAAATTAGTCGATACGACAGGAATAATCGACTACGGCAGTTTGATTTATATCACATTACAGCGGGCTAAAAACGCTCGCGAAGCTATCAAAGTTATGACGGAATTAGTTGCCGCACACGGCTATTGTTCGGGAGGAGAATCGTTTTCGATTGCCGACCCCGACGAGGTCTGGATTTTGGAAATGGTCGGTAAAGGGACAAAAATCCAGTACGACAAAAAAAGCAAAGCGGCAACAAATCTTAACAAAGGCGCCGCATGGGTAGCCGTACGCATTCCCGACGGATATGTCTGCGCGCATGCAAATCAGGCGAGGATACAGACATTCCCGTGGAGTAACGGTTCGACCTCAATCTCTTCCAACGAAATAGACAAGATTTTCAATCCCGAAATCGAAGTCGTATATGCCGCCGACGTTGCTCAAACAGCGCGGGAACTCGGTCTGTATAGCGGCAAAGACGAAGATTTCAGCTTTTCGGACGTATACAATCCCATCGATTTTGGAGGCGCGCGCGCATGCGATGCAAGAGTATGGTCCTTCTTCAAAAGCATAAACGCCGAAATGTGGAAATATCAGGACTATGCAATGGGTTACGACTTGACAAACCGGATGCCGCTATACATCAAACCTGACGAAAAAATCCCGTTCGAGCACGTAGCAGGCATGATGAGAGACCATTACGAAGGCACAAAAATGGATATGACAACCGACATCGGCGCAGGACCGCACAAATTACCATACCGCTGGCGTCCGATGAGCTGGGAAATCGACGGCGAAAAATTCGTTCACGAAAGAGCGATTGCCACACAACAGACCGGTTTTTGGTTCGTCGCCGAAAGCCGCAGCAACATGCCGCAAACTTTGGCGGGGATATTGTGGTTCGGCGCAGACGACGCCTCTACCTCCTGCCTGACGCCGATATACAGTTGCAGCACGCGCGTAGCGGAAGAATATGCAGTCGGCAACGGCGACCTGCTGACATACTCCGACAATGCCGCTTTCTGGGTCTTCAATCGTGTAACTAATTTCGCTTATTTGCGTTACGATGTGATGAGTTCCGACATCATCAATCTGCAGGAAGAACTTGAATCGAAATATGTTGAATTAGTCGGAGTGATTGACGAACATGCGAAAAAACTGTATTCCGAAAACGAAGACAGAGCAATCGAATTTGTTACCGATTTTTCGGTCAACACTGCCGCGTCTACAGTTAAACGGTGGAAAGAATTAGACCGCTATCTGCTTGTGAAATACATAGACGGAAACATCAAAAGAGAAACGGACGGCGAATTTATGCGTACGCAAACCGGAATGCCGGTCTCTCCGCAACAGCCGCAATTGCCGGAATTTTGGCGCAGAGCAATCAAAAACGACGCAGGAGAAAAATTAAAGTCCAAGTAATCTACTTAACAAATATACATGAGACATTTTACATCGGTACACGATATTGGAAATCTCGATGTTGCGATTAAAGAAGCTCTCGAATTGAAAAAGAACGTTTTTCGATTCGACGCTTTAGGCAAAAACAAAACCCTGCTTGCGATATTTTTCGACTCAAGTCTGCGTACGCGGCTAAGCACTCAAAAAGCAGCCCTGAATCTCGGCATGAACGCTATCGTGCTTGACGTAAACCAGGGCGCATGGAAACTCGAAACAGAACAGGGCGTTATCATGGATGGCGACAAACCGGAGCATATTCTTGAGGCTATTCCCGTCATGGGCAGCTATTGCGACATCATCGGCGTACGTTCGTTTGCGCGCTTCGAAAACAAACAGGACGATTATGAGGAAAAAATTCTAAATCAGTTTATTCAATATTCGGGGAAACCTGTTTTCAGCATGGAAGCGGCGACGAGGCATCCTCTGCAAAGTTTCGCCGATTTGATTACAATCGAAGAGTATAAAAGAACCGAACGTCCTAAAATCGTTCTGACATGGGCGCCTCACCCGCGTTCGTTGCCTCAGGCTGTGCCTAACTCTTTCGCCGAATGGATAAACGCGCGAGGTTACGAACTTACAGTCACTCATCCCGAAGGTTACGAACTTGATAAACAGTTTACAGGCGCTGCGAAAATCGAATATAATCAGGACAGGGCTTTCGAAGGCGCCGATTTTATTTATGCAAAAAACTGGGCGGCGTATACCGACCCGAATTATGGCAAAATTTTAAGCAAAGACCGAGCCTGGACTGTTGATTCGCGGAAAATGGCGCTGACCAACAAGGCATATTTTATGCACTGTTTGCCGGTAAGACGGAATATGATTGTTACCGACGAAGTTATCGACAGTCCGCAATCGATAGTCATACCCGAAGCGGCAAACAGGGTTATTTCGGCTCAGGTCGTGCTGAAACGGCTTTTAACAGATAATTATGAATGAATTTATTAATACTAAGCTATATTATAAATGTTTTATACTGAAATAATTGAAAATGAAATATGTGTTTTGAATCCCGAAGAATCAAAACATTGTATCGGCGTGTTAAGACACCGTAGCGGTGATATTGTTGATGTATTCAGCCGTACGGGAGAAATCTATACCGCAAAGATTATCAATGATTCCCAAAAGAAATGCGTTCTCAATATCATTGATGCAAAACCGGTTTACAGACGTCCGGAATTTTTGCATATTGCTATCTCTCCCCCGAAAAATATCGACCGTTTCGAATGGTTTGTCGAAAAAGCGGTGGAAATTGGCGTCGAAGAAATCACTCCGCTATATAGCGAACATTCGGAACGTAAATCCTTGAATATGGAAAGAATGGACAAAATTGTGGTCGCAGCAATGAAACAGTCCCTGAACCTTAATTTCCCGAAAATCAATCAACCTGTCGAATATAAAGACTTTATACGCTTGAAATCCGAAGAAACGAAATGTATCGCCTATTGCGAGGAAAAAACTATTTCGTTCGCCGAGACAATCGCCTCCGGTAAACCTACATTGACAATGATAGGTCCCGAAGGCGATTTCTCGAAACAGGAAGTGGAAATGGCTATATCCAAGGGATTTATCCCCGTCTCATTGGGTCGTAACAGACTGCGTACCGAAACCGCAGGCGTCGTGTCATGCGCTATCTTTCAGTGTATGACGGGACGACCCGG
>JAIRLF010000284.1 GCA_031259655.1 Prevotellaceae bacterium | reverse complement strand
TACCGGTTACTGTTCCGGTTCGTAAAACGACGCTTAATTATCCCGATATCCGCATACAGGTATGTCCAGACATTACTAATGTCAACCTGTCGAAATATATTGACACGGTCGATTTGGTTTCGTTGAACTGGACAAGTTCGGGAGCGCTTGTAATAGATGCCAATACGGGCGTACTTAATTCAACGCTTTCGAATACTGCCGTCTACACATTGAAATATAATGCGTCCAGTCATTGTACTACGTCGAAAGAGCGGAAAGTATATTTGCATGTAGTAAAGGATAAAAAGATATTTGCCCCTCGCGATACTGTAGCCATATGCTGGGAACATGCAGAGGTAATGCAGATAAATCAACTGTTTGGAGTAGAGGCTAACGGTGTCTGGAGTACGAATCCTGTTTTGACGTCCACATATCTTCATCTGTCACCCTCGTCCTCGCCATACGCGGGAGCATTGGTCTTCAATGGCAAAGCGGCATACGAAGACGGGATATTGCCGTCAATAACATATCACGGCGAAACAGCACGCAAAATAGAGTTTTATTACACTGTCGCCGCCGGTAACTGTCTCGGAAATAAAGTGTATAAGGTTGTGGTTGTACTGACGCCGAATATAAATCGAATATAATGCAGTGATGAAGTTACCGCATTCCTCTTTTGCATCCTGTTACAGGATGCAAAAGAGGCAATACGGTCGGATTTCGATTAAAATCAATCAATGATTCCGGAGACAATGGCGAAAGGTTGTTGTGTAGACGTCGAAAATGTCCGCTTACGCTTTAGCTTCGGTTTGCCTGTACTAAGGTTCGGCATTACACTTACGTAAAAATTAAACTATAGGCGTCAATTTGTGATTTTTGACTGTTCAATCACCTTACCCGACAAGTTATGCTGTCGCTTTCGAGATTGTCGTCATTTTAATTTGTCAAACCGCATAGAACGCAAAGACATTGCTATGTGTGTTCATGTCCGTTACACAGTGAATCGTTCCTATAAGGATCCTATAAGGATCCTATAAGGTTTCTATAAGCTCATTTTCTATAAGCTCATTTTCGTTTTCTAATTTGCGATAGTATAGGAGTTCTGAATTTCGTGCGCACGTTTACTCAATTCGTGCGTACGATTTCGCATTTTCGTGTGCACGTTTGCCCAATTCGTGCGCACGTTTTGGCTTAAAATAGAGCAAAAACCTACATTTTGGAATGCGCCTGAGTAGTTTCTAATTTCTTTATTATCAATGCTGAATTTGTTCCTCCGAACCCGAAAGAATTTGACAGAATCACATTCAGGTTTTTATTTGTCGTTTTTGTAACAATATTCAATCCGGCGGAATAATCGTCGGGAGTTTCAAAATTGATGTTCGGCGCGATAAACGAGTTTTGCATCATCAAAAGAGAATAGACTATTTCGCTTGCGCCTGCCATCCAACATTCGTGTCCGGTCATTGCTTTTGTGCTGCTGACAGGTGTCCGGTCGCTACCGAAGATACGATTGAGCGCAATGGCTTCCACTGCGTCGCCCTGAGGGGTTGAAGTTGCGTGAGCGTTCACATAGTCGATGTCCCGCGCCGAAAGCGTCGCGTCTTTCAATGCGCGTTCCATTGCGATGATGCAGCCGGTGTCGCTCGGTTGCGAAATTTGCATGCCGTTGCTCGAAAAGCCGTATCCTGCCACTTCCGCGAGAATTGTTGCACCTCGTCTGACTGCGTGTTCGTATTCTTCGAGCACAAGCGTTGCCGCGCCTCCACTCGGCACAAGTCCGTCGCGATTTTTGTCGAACGGGCGGCTTGCTTTTGTCGGGTCGGCGGTATTTATCGAAAATGCGCTCAAAGCGTCGAACGATGCCATTGAATGAACGTTTGTTTCTTGTGCGCCTCCGCAAATCACCATATCTTGAAGTCCTTGACGGATAAACATATATCCCAGTCCAATGGAATGAGAACCGCTTGCGCAGGCTGCGGAAATAGTCATATTGGCGCCGCGCAACTTGAAAATTGTGGAAAGGTTCATCGTTACCGTTGAGTTCATCGACTGAAAAACATAGCCGGAACCCATCAGTTGGGTATCGCGTTTTTCGACCATGATATTGTAGGCTTCAATCACCGATTTTGCCGACGAATCGTTGCCGTAGAAGATGCCGACCTCGTTTTTTTCAAGATAATCCATATCCACGTCCGCATTTTTCAGGGCTTCGACCGTTGCAAGGTAGGCATATTCGCCTTCTTCCGCCAGTCCGAGACGAAGTCGACGGTCGAGGACGCTTTTCAGTTGCGGGCGTTCCACAATACCGGTCAGCGGCGAGCGGTAGCCGTATTCTGCCCTCAGAGGGTCGATGCCGATGCCCGATTTGCCCTCGTAAAGCGAATTTCTTACTTCGTCGAGGTTTTTCCCCAAGCAGGAGTAAATCCCCATTCCCGTTATCACAACTCTTTTCATAATCCTCCACTTATTTTAATTACTTCCCCTGTGATATATGCAGCGTTTTCCGAGGCTAAAAACCCGACTAAATCGGCGACTTCTTCCGCTTTGCCAAAGCGGTTGGCGGGAACAATTTTTTTCAGTTCGTCCTGCGGCAAGTCTTTTGTCATATCGGTTTCGATAAATCCGGGCGCTACAGCATTGACAGTTACCCGTTTTTTTGCTGTTTCGAGGGCAAGGGCTTTTGTCATTCCGATAATGCCCGCTTTGGCAGCCGAATAGTTGGTCTGTCCGCTCATTCCCGTAATTCCCGAAATGGATACGATATTTATAATGCGTCCAAATTTTTTGTTCATCATATATTTTGCCAAAAAACGCGAAGTGTAAAACGCTCCGTTCAGATTTGTATTCAATATATTATGCCATTCTTCATCGGTCATCCAAAACATCAGATTATCTTTTCTTATTCCGGCGTTATTCACCAAAACGGCGATATATTCTTCTGCGTGCGCCGTTTGCCAGTCCGACAAAACTTTTTCCACAGCCTTGCCGTCAGCCACGTCGAAGGGCATCAGTTCTGCCGCCCCTCCCGCCTGTTCTATCATTTGTTTTGTTTCTTCGGCGGCGGTTTGGTTGCTCTGATAATTTATCAGAACGGCATATCCTGCCTCGGCTAATTTCAGCGAAATCGCTCTGCCTATTCCTCGCGAACCTCCTGTAACCAATGCGTATTTCATGTTTTTTGTATTATATTTTTCTTGTTTTCCGACAAATCAGCGCTTCGCTTTCTGTTTTTATGTCTTTCTGTGCGTCCATCAGACTTGTTATTAAATGGTTTTCAAAAATTCGACCGTTGCCGCAATGTTTTGATAGAGAGCTCTATCCTCAATCAAGACGGGGAAACGGCGGCGAATTTTGTTTTAATCCCTTGACTTTTGATTGCTGGTATAACTATTTTCATATTAATACTCTTCCGAAGAACGGTACTCATGCAAAACCGACATTTTGGAATACACCCGTGCAAAGATACAAAAAATGATATTCCTGTCGCCGACCTCGACAATCCTGTCGCCGATAGCAAGTTTGCTGTCGGCGATAGCAATGTTCCTGTCGCGGATGAAAATATTGCTGTCGTAAACAGGAACTGTTCGCATCCGGCAACTCGATTTTGCTATCGCTGACAGCAAACTTGCTATCGCCGACAGGAACATTGCTGTTGCCGACCGGAACATTCCGTTGCGCGATAGCAAAATGCGTCATGTTAAACCGCGACGTCGAGGTCGCCGATAGCAACATTGCTGTCGTCGATAGCAATATTGCTGTTGTGGATAGAAAAATTCCACTGTTCGCCGGAACAGTCGTATTTCGGAAATACAGGGAAGTGGTTACGCATGGCAATATTCCGTTATTCTTCCTTTTTTGTTTTGGAACGACCGGGAAAACGTTTTCCCAATTCATCTGCAATCAGTACGGCGTTAGGAAGTTTCCGTTTCAGGCCTTCTTTACTTGAACCGTAATAGGTAAGTCCTGCTACATAAGCCTCGCTACCGGCAAGCGTCATTGAATCTTGCAGTTTCTTAGTCAATTGCGACAGCGGAACATAAAATTCACGCAACAGTCCCACTGCGTTCACATCTTTCTCGAACTCCAGCACATCAATTAGCGCTGCATATTCCGGATACTGTTTGGCATACTCAAGCGCTTTAATTACAAAGGCATACGATTTGTCGCCCATCACAGGCAATTCACGTGCTTCGCCTTGACCAAGTTCTACCAACAGAGGCAACAAGTCTTCGTTTAATACTTCCAGCGCTGCAAGTATTCTCTGCTTCCTGTCTTCATCTAATGAAAATGATATTCTATTATTCATCTCGTTTAAAATTTAATTATAAATATGGGCGCAAAGATATATATAATTTTTTTTATGCAAATAATTTTTCCTAAATGATTAATTTTCCGGACTGCCAATTGAGTGAAAAAATTGGCATACGCCACGCAGTTCATCGCAGCTTTTCCAGAGAGTGCTATATAATTCGGATTTTTTAATTGCCATATACTATTTTTCTCCGTCTAAATTGTCTTTTATTAAATGGTTTTCAAAAATTCGACCGTTGCCGCAATGTTTTGATAAAGAGTTCTATCTTCAATCAAGACGGGGAAACGGCGACGAATTTCGACGTACATTTCGCGGGTGCGGGGCGATAGTTTTTCTTCAAATATCAGATAATCCGTAGCCTGAGCCAGAGCCATAAAATGAATGGCAATCACTTGAAAAGCGTTGTCAATAACGGTTTTGGCAATCAGCGCCGAGTTGGTTCCCATACTCACAATGTCTTGATTATCGTTGTTGTTGGGGATGCTGTGAATGTAATTCGGCATCGAAAGCGTCTGGTTTTCAGCCGTGGTGGAAGTGGCGGTAAACTGTGCCGCCTGAAGTCCGTAGTTCAATCCCAGCACGCCGAGATTGAGGAAGGGCGGCAGAATATCGTTGATGCGGTCGTGACAAAGGTAGTTCAACTGCCTTTCTACCAGCATAGTAAGTTTGGTAACTGCAATTTTCAGTTTGTCCATTTCAAACGAAACATAGTCGCCGTGGAAATTTCCGCCGTGATATACATTGCGGCTCACAGGGTCGACTATCGGATTGTCGCAAGCGGAGTTAATCTCATTAACCACAACGGTTTCGGCATTCGCAATTCCGTCGTAAACCGGTCCCAAAATTTGCGGTACGCAGCGAAGTGAATAGTAACTCTGTATTTTTTGTTTGAAAATCTTTTCGTCGGGATTTACGTTGACGTAGAGTTTGTTTTCGCGCTTTTGCAGAAGTTTGCTGCCTGCCGCTATTTCACGCATTCGAGCCGCTACTTCGAGTTGTCCTGCCTGTTTTTTCACCTGATTGAGTTCCTGCGAAAAGCCGTCGTCGTAAGCCTGCGTGATTTCGTTTACCCAAACCGAGGCAAGTATCGCTAAATCGAGCAAACGCTTTGAATATACGATGTTTACAAATCCAATGCCCGACATTACCGAAGTGCCGTTCGTAGCGGACAGACCTTCGCGGATATGGATTTTAAATGGTCGCAAACCATTCTCTTTCAATACTTCCGATGCTTCTCGCCATTCATTGTTATAATGCACCTGTCCTTCGCCAATCAGGGCGAGAGCGATATGCGCCAACTGCACTAAATCGCCGCTTGCGCCTACGCTGCCGTGTTCGGGAATAAAGGGATAAATGCTACGGTTGATAAATTCGACAAGCAGTTCCACTATCTCCAAATGCACCCCCGAACGAGCCTGAACGAGTGTGCCAAGCCGCGCTACCATTGCTGCTCTGACATAGAGGTCGTCGAGAGGCTTTCCTGCACCGGTAGAATGGCTGCGAATGATATTGTATTGAAGTTGCGACAAATAGTCGTCATCAACGCGATACTGAGCCATTGGTCCAAAGCCTGTATTGATGCCGTAAATAATCTTGTCCGATGAAAATGCTTTCAGAAAATCGAAACAGGAAGACACTTCCTCGCGAATAGTTTCAGAAAGTGTTAT
>JAIRLF010000243.1 GCA_031259655.1 Prevotellaceae bacterium | reverse complement strand
GTGTACGGCGCAAGTTTCGGCGAGGTGTTGACACGGCTGTTACGCACGTTTCTTACTTATGTCGTGGTTGCGTTTTTCGTGGCTGTTCCGTTCAGCTGGTATCTTATGCGTGGGTGGTTGGACGATTATTCGTACCGAATCAGTCTCAGCCCGTGGATTTTCGTCGCAGCCGGCGTGTTCTGTTTCCTTGTGTCGCTGGCGACGGTGTTCTGGCAAAGTCGTGTCGCTGCTAACGCTAATCCGATTGATTCGATGAAGGAACTGTAAAAATGTATATGATGTATGATGTATGAAGGTGTAGATGCAATTCAAGCAGGCTGTCGTATCGACCGAATGCAGGTATGTTTCGTCGTGAGTTACGTTTACAGCGGACAGACGAAAATCCGGCAGATGATGTGATTAAATGATTAAATAAATACAATTAAATAAATTCTATAATAAATTAAATAAATTATTAAAAAAATGAGACTTATAAGATTTTACAAGCGGACACGATTCTTCCTGTTAATTAATATCACAGGACTGGCTATTGGATTTGCAGTGTCCATTATGTTACTTTTGTTTATTGTAAACGAACTGAGTTATGATAGACATTTTGCTAATAAAGATCGGATTGTGCGGCTAAACAGTATATTTAGTGGCAATGCTTTATCGGTAAATATTAGACCCGCATACACCGAGTTGCCCTCTAAAGTTCCCGGAATAGATTATGCGGTACAGATTTTTGCGGATGGTCCTCGTGATATTGTTGTCGGGCAAAATACTTTCAAGGATGTACAATTGCTATACACCGATCCCGAGTTTTTCAAAGTTTTTCAGATGAAATTCATCGACGGCACGCCCGAAAATGCCCTCAAAAAACCTAACTCTGCGGTTATCACTCGTCGTTATGCCGACATTATGTTCGGCGGCGTCGATAAAGCAATGGGCAATCAAATTTTGATGCAGATTTACAACACAACCTTAACTGTTTCCGGAATAGTCAAAGAGTTCCCTGATAATACGCATTTTACATTTGACATTTTAACGAATATGCCCGAACGCATTATGGGAGGAGAATATAACACTTATTACCTGATAAATAAAGAAGTATCATTAGAAGCAGTAAGAAAGAATATAGAAACGGAATATACTTCTTTGATTAATGCCTTTATGAAAAGTATGGAAAGTTCTTCCGACGGCAAACACGGCGGATTTACCGAAAAACTCACAGATTTGTATTTACATTCAAAAGTAAATTATACCGATTTGGCTAAAAGTGGCAACATCGGCAGAATACGGATATTAGTTTTGATTGCAGTATTTATATTGCTTCTGGCAATCACTAATTTCGTAAATCTGTTTATCATTCATGGCGAGGCACGTATGAAAGAGATAGGAATCCGTAAAACCAATGGAGCCGGAATATGGGATATAATCCGGCAATTCCTGTCCGAAGTATCTGTTATCGTGTTTCTTGCTTTTGTTTTGGGATTCGTTTTATCCATATATATTACTCCCTGGTTTTCGCAGTTAATCAAAACTGAGGTTTCTTTGACGCAACTGATCAATCCGGCTTTTATAATCTGCGTATTACTGCTGTTTGTAATAACTGTCGCATTATCTGCCGGATATCCTGCATTTTATCTCAGTCGTTTCAGTCCTTTGGACATACTGTTTAAACGTATTAAATTTTCTAAACGCAGATTGACAGCGGGAGTTGTCATGTTTCAAACAATTGTAACGTTTGTGCTGATGTCTTACATTTATACAATGAACAAACAGACAAAATATTTGGAGAACATCGACAGAGGATATAATCCTGCAAATGTTGTCAGTATCATGCTTGGCTGGAATTTCCGTGCAGACCACGGCGCTTTGAAACAGAAATTGACACAGATCCCTTATATCCAAAAAATCGGTAGAAGCGACCATGTTATCGGTGAAGGATGTAGCGGGCAAAGTCTTTCAACTCTTGAAAACGATGCACAAAAATATGTTGTAAATGAATACAGAGTAATGCCGGAAATGTTCGATTTAATGGGTTTTCAGTTGGTTGAAGGCGATTTTCTGAAAGAAGAGAACAGGCATGATGTTCAATCTATTCTTCTTAACGAGGCTGCCGTGAAGTTGTTGGGAATGGAACAGCCTGTTGCGGGAAAATATGTGGATTATAGAGGAGTTGTGAATACCAAAGTCTTGGGCGTAATAAAAGACTTTTATTACGAATCGCTGGACAGCGAAATCAAACCGTTGGTGATGAGTTTTTGCAATGAAGACGTCGGGTCGGTAATGTATTTTAAGTTTGATGAAAACGTAAACAGGACAAAGATAAGAGAATCGTTAAACAAAGTATTCAATGAATTTGACCCCAATTTTATTGTCGAACCTGTATGGGATAAAGATATTTACGCCAAAAAATTCGAGAGTATAAAGACACAGTCCAAAATTATACTGCTCAGTGCGCTGTTATCTCTGTTAATAGTGATTTTGGGATTGTTTGCAATACATTTGTACACCATTATACGTCGCACTAAGGAAATCGTCATCAGGAGAATATATGGAGCAGATCACGTTTCGATATTCATACTTCTGTCGTCCGATATTCTGAAATGGATTGGCATTGCCGCAGTAATCGCCATACCGATAGAATATTATATTGTATCGTACTGGTTAGAGGGTTATGCAAACCGGATATTAATAAGCGTAGATATATTCCTGTTACCGATACTGATTCAGTGCATCATTGTTCTTGTCATATCGTTCGGATTGACAGTGAGAACACTCGCGCAAAATCCGGTAACTTCGTCGAACTCGTAATAAAAATTAGATATTATGATACATCATTACTTTAAGGTAACGGGACTGGACTTTACCGGACGGTTTATCAACGAAGAGATTGCCGACTCGTTTGCCCTGCAGAGACAAACTTCGCAGATAATTCTCGTCTTTACGATTATTCGTACCGAATCAGTCTCAGCCCGTGGATTTTTGTCGCAGCCGGAGTATTCTGTTTCCTTGTGTCGCTGGCGACGGTGTTCTGGCAAAGCCGCATCGCTGCCAACGCTAATCCGATTGATTCGATGAAGGAACTGTGATTGATGAAAATGAAATTTTATAACTGTAATAATTTAATAAAATAACAATGAATAATATTTTTAACTTCAGAGCGTTCTTCAACTATTTAAAGAGGAACAGGATTTACACTCTAATCAATGTCTTCGGACTTGCCGTCTCGTTGACGTTTGCGATATTGATTGGGGTTTATGTGAACCGCGAAATGTCGGTTGACGGGTTTCACCGCAACGGCGACAGGATTTATGCGCTCGGGCATGATAACAGTCTGGATTATGCGTTCCGGATAGCATACACGCTTCCGCCGCGTTATCCCGAAATCGAAAAAGTGTGTCCGGTGGTTCCCTGGTATCATGACTATGTAAGTTTCGTCGGCGACAAAAAGTTTAATACCAAACTGCTGTTTGTCGATTCAACGTTTTTCGATTTTTTCGATTTCCGACTGTATGGCGACAAGGCTAATGTCTTGGCATCGCCAAATTCTGCGATTGTTTCCCGCAGTTTTGCGCGGAAGGCGTTCGGCACCGAAAACCCGGTCGGGCAATTTGTCCGCATACAGGACGACCTTACGATGACAGTAACGGGCGTAGTGGACGACATCGCCCACTCGACCATTCCATACGGTGATATATTAGTCAGAATAGATAATATCCGGCATTTTAACCAGACGATGGACCGCGAACATTTTGATAATGCCGGCGGCGCTTATATTTTCATCATGAAAAAGGAAAATACGGACTTGCAGGCAAAAACCGGAGATATGGAGGCTTTTTTCAAAGAAATTTTTTGGACATTTCGACGGGGCATGTATAAAGATGCTAAACTGACGCCTCTGAAAGAAGTATATTTCTCGGATGTCAGAGGCCGGAGCATGCAACATGGCGACAGGCAGTTTGTGAATATACTACTATTGATTGGGTTGGCAATACTGCTTTTCGCTCTTATCAATTATATCAACCTGACGGTGGCGCAAACCGGATTCCGAGCAAAGGAAATGGCTATGCGGCGATTACTGGGCGCCTCGCG
>JAIRLF010000211.1 GCA_031259655.1 Prevotellaceae bacterium | reverse complement strand
CTCGTAGCGCATCAGATAACTCGGAAATGAGGGAATAAAAAAATCCGCAATTGTCGATATTTACTATTAGACTTTAATAATTCTATATTCCAAATCTTTTTATACCTTTGCGCGAAAATTTATGAATGATGAATAGACGTTTTTTGTTGTTTATATGTATTTTGACAGTTTTTTGTTTCGGCAGAGCGAGGTCGCAGGTAGAAATAACTTTAAATATAGAACCGGAACGGGATACAATACTTATTGGCGATCAGGTTACGTTGAAAGTTTCTGTAGTTGCTCCCGGAAACGAGGTTATTATTTTCCCCGATTTCAAAGAACAATTGTCCGAAGGGATAGATTTGATTGAGACAAAAGATGTTGATACGGTCAAATTAAAGGATAGTAATAAAAAACGTTGGGAGCGCAAATATCTGATAACATCCTTTGACGAAGGGAATTATCAGTTCAAAGGATTTCCGGTGTTAAAAATCACGTCTTCGGGAGTTGACACCTTGTATAGCAAAAACGAAGTCGTTTTGACGGTCAAAACAATCGAACTTGACGAAAATTTCCAGCCCTACGACATCAAAGACATCAAAACTTATCCGTCGCGATGGTGGTTATTGATGGGAATCATCACAATTGCAGCCTTATTGATTGTCGCTTCAGTGATTTTCCTCATTAAGAAATACCGTAAAGACGACAAAACGGTTAAGTTGAAAATCAATCCGTATGCATGGGCTACGTACGAATTGGAAAAACTGAAAACGACCAATCTTGCCACCGCCCAAACAAAAGAATACTATTCCAAACTCACCGATATTGTGCGAGAATACATTGAATTACAAACAAATGTTTCCGCTATGGAAAAAACTTCCGACGAAATATTATCCCTTTTGCCCGGCACTATTTTCAATACCGAAGAACTCCTTCAAAATATCAGGGATTTGTTTAGTGTCGCCGATTTGGTCAAGTTTGCAAAATATCCCGCATCAATATTCGAGTGCGAAACAAGTTGGGACGAGGCGTACAAATTTGTAACACAAAGCAATAATATAGCAAGTGAATTAAAACAGTCTGAAAATGAAGATTCCGGAGATATTGGACATACCACAGTTTGAGAATCCTCTTGTCTTGTGGACATTGATTCTTTTAGCGCCATATATAATATGGTATTCGATATGGGGTAGAAAATCGTGGGCAATGCTCAAAGTATCAACTATTACGCCGTTAAAAAAAGCGGCAGGAGGATTATATCGCTATTTGCAACATATCCCTTTCGTATTGCGATGTTTCGTTTTTGCGCTCATTATCATAGCCCTTGCGCGTCCGAGGTCGTCGAAAATATTCGAGGCGACAAGCGTCGAAGGAGTTGATATCATGTTGATATTAGACATATCGACAAGCATGCTGGCTCAGGATTTCAAACCCAACAGGTTGAACGCCGCGAAAGATATAGCTATCGAATTTGTTTCGCAACGACCGACAGACCGTATCGGCTTGGCTGTCTTTGCCGGAGAAAGTTTCATCCAGTGCCCGCCGACGACCGACCAAGCTACGCTTATCAACCTTATCGCAAAAGTGCAAACAGGCTTAATAACAGACGGTACAGCTATCGGAAACGGATTGGCTACCGCTGTGAGCCGCCTCCGCGACAGCGATGCTAAAAGCAAGCTCGCTATCCTGATGACCGACGGAGTTAACAACTCGGGAAACGTTACTCCCGAAACCGCCGGCGAAATAGCTAAATTGCACAAAATAAGAGTGTATGCTATCGGTATCGGTTCGAACGGAACAGCTCCCTATCCCGTGCAAACTCCCTACGGCATTCAGATGATTCAGCAACCTGTCGAAATTGACGAAGCTTTACTCAAAGATATTGCAACTCAAACAGGAGGACAATATTTCAGAGCTACCGACAACACCAAACTGATTGAAATATACAGCCAAATCAACGAAATGGAGAAAACGAAAAATCTTATAGACAGTTTTCCGGTCTATAAAGAAGAATTTTTGATATACGCTATGGCTGCTTTTGCTCTCCTGATGCTGGAGATTTTGATTAGATTATTTGTTTTGAGACGGATACCTTAAGTTAGATTGAAGTTAGATTGAATAGAGATGATGGAATTTAAGAATACATATTTTGCGTGGTTAATGCTCGTAATACCTTTATTACCGTTAATTTACGGGCTTAGCGCATATTTCCGGCGCAAACGGTTATCCCGTTTTGGCGACATTCAACTGATGAAGCCGCTTATGCCTCTCGCCTCGAGGGTCAGAGGCTGGATAAAGATAATAGTGATTTGCATCGCACTGTTTTTCTTTATTATAGCCTTGATGCAGCCACGTATAGGTCAGGTCGTAGCCGAGGTAAAATCCAAAGGCGCCGAAGTGATTATCGCTCTCGACGTGTCGAACAGTATGTTAGCCACCGACTTTTCGCCTTCGCGGCTCGAACATTCGAAACTTGCAATTGCCCGTTTAGTCGAAGGTCTCAAAGGCGACAGGATAGGATTGATTATTTTTGCCGGCGACGCGTATGTACAATTGCCTGTGACAAGCGATTACATGTCGGCAAAACTGTTCCTGAACGCTATAAGCACGGATATAGTTTCGCGACAGGGTACAGATATTTCTAAAGCTATTGATTTGGCAATGAAGTCGTTTTCGTCGCAAAGCGGAAGCAGCAGGGCGTTGATAATAATCACCGACGGCGAAAACCAGGAAGGCAATCCTGTCGAAATAGCAGAATTTGCACACGCTAACGGGATTACTGTCCACACGATTGGCATCGGTTCGCCGGAAGGCGCTCCGATAATTCTTCAAAACGGCACAATGCTGAAAGACAAATCGGGGGAAATCGTCATGTCGCATTTGGACGTGAATACTCTGAAACTGATAGCTTCGGCAGGCGGAGGCAGCGCGACTATCGCTTCGCAATCGGACTTGGGTTTGAGCGATATCTTCCGGAGTATTAAGGATATGGAAAAGCAGGAGCTGTTGTCGGAGGAATTTCGTTCGTATTTCGAACTTTACTACATCCCTTTGG
>JAIRLF010000176.1 GCA_031259655.1 Prevotellaceae bacterium | reverse complement strand
GAATATGACTTGCAGTATCGCTATTCGGCAGATTTTGACTGGTGCATCCGATGCATGAAAGCGGCGAAAGTAACAGTAAATTCTCGATTGCGTTTAGTAAATTATTTATACGAAGGACTGACTACTGCCAACCGTAAAGCCTCTTTAAAAGAACGTTATGCCATTATGTGCAAATATTACGGCGTAATTTTGACGGATATACTGCATATTTGGTTTGCCGTTCGTTTTTATTGGGCAAAATGGACAAAAGGAATAATTTAAATTGACAGACCCGGCAATTTTACCAGACACAATTATCGAAAGTTTAACGTAATAAAAATAAGGAACATTATGAGACAAACAAAATTGACGATTCTGATAGCGATCTGTGTTATCGGTTCATGTGTTAAAATGTGGGGACAGGAAAAAGATGCAGTTTTACAGTCTCCCGACAGAAAATTAAGCATCACATTTCGAGTAGTGGATATACCGGTTCGTTCCGGCGCTCAAAATCGAGAAAATAATCCCCCTACCCTACCGATGACGAAATTAGTGTACGAAGTAAGTTTCAATGAAAAACTTTTACTCGAACCTTCTGCGATGGGGCTTGAACTGGAAAATAACCGTTATCTGGGCGAAAATGTGTTGATAGAAAAAGTTACCTTTTCCGAAGGGGAGGACAATTATTCGCTGTTACACGGCAGGACTAAAAGCGTATCGGAAAAATACAACGCCGTACTGCTGGAAGTCGTCGAACAGAGAGGAGGGCGAAAGATGAATGTTGAAGCCCGTGCATACAACGATGCTGTGGCGTTTCGCTATATTGTTCCCGAACAAAAGGCGTTGATTGATTATCGTCTGAAAAATGAAAAGACAGAATATCGGTTACCCAAAGACGCTATTGCGTATGCCTTGCTGTTACCGAATCACAAGTCCGGATACGAAAGTGAATTTCAGAAAATTCCGGTCAGCGCTCTGTCGAATCAGGGAGGTGTAGCGAGTTATTTTCTCATAGGGATGCCTTTGGTGCTGGATGTAGCGGACGCGGGTTGGATGGCAATTACCGAAACCGACATAGAAGGCAATTCCGCCACTTATCTTCGCAACCCGACAGGTTCGTGGGCAGGACATTGGTTCGAATCGGTCGTATCGCCAAACTGGCGGGACAGTGAAGTTGCTGTTGCGGGCAGTTTACCTCATAAAACAGCATGGCGCGTTATCATGGCGGCATCGAACCCTGTCCATTTTATTGAAACAAACATGATGACAAATTTAAACCCGGAATCGCGCATATCCGATACGTCCTGGATTACAGTCGGAAAATCGACGTGGGACTGGTGGAACGGCAGTCTGAATCAAAAGGGCGAGCGTGCCTACACGACCGAAACGATGAAATATTACGTAGATTTTGCTGCCGAATCGGGTTTTGAATTTATGACAGTCGACGCAGGCTGGAGCGGCAGCGATATTACGGTTTGTCGCGACAATGTCAATATACCCGAAGTAGTAAGATATGCCAAAGAAAAAGGTGTAAAAGTAATCATCTGGGTAGGAGGCTCCAATGTATGGAATCAGATGGATACGGCATTTCCTCTGTACGAAAAATGGGGTGTAGCCGGTTTGAAAATCGATTTTATCCTGCGCGACGACCAAGCCGGAATTGATTTCTATTACAGAGTAGCCGAAAAAGCGGCAAAACACAAGTTGCTGCTTGATTTTCACGGAGCAACAAAACCGTGGGGATTGCAACGGACATATCCGAACGTCATCGGATACGAATGTATACTGGGAATGGAAAATTCTCTGGTTGGAGTACGCGACAATCCCGAAAACCGTCTGGTATATCCTTTTACCCGCATGATTGCCGGATTGGTAGATTTCACGCCGGGCGCATTTGATAATGCTACTCGCGATGAATTTGTGGCTCGTAATCAAAAACCGATGGCTATGGGAACACGTGCTCACCATCTTGCTATTTATGTCGTATATGAATCTCCGTTTCAAATGATTTCCGACTGGCCTGAAAATTATAAAAATCAGACCGACTTCAAATTTATTAAAGATGTGCCTGTGACCTGGGATAAAACGAAAGCGTTAAACGGCAAGCCGGGAGAATATGTGACTATTGCCCGTAAAAAAGGAGATGACTGGTTTCTCGGTGCAATGACAAACTGGACACCGAGAAATTATGAAATATCACTGGATTTTCTTGAAAGCGGAAACTACATGGCGGAAATATATGCCGATGCCACAGACGCAGACAGATATCCTAAAAAAACATCCGTCAAAACCGTACGTGTGAAAGCCGGCGACAAAATGAAAGTAAATATGGTTTCAGGAGGAGGTTTGGCTGTACGGTTCAAGAAAGTCAAGTAAGTATATTCCTGATAGAAGTATGACAAAAAGTCCCGTCAGAGACGATAGAAAACACAAACAAGCAAAACGTCCCGTTAGGGACGACATATCGGTAGAATGTGGTAGCAGATGACATTATGCTAAAGCCATGCGTCGCCTTTTCCGATCCTATGTGAGGAGAGGAGGATACAATACAAAAACAAAGCCTTTGAAAACCAATAATAATTGATATTCAAAGGCTTGTCTGAGTAAATGATTTGTATTTTTTTTACTTGAGTTCCGTTATATTTACCTTTAACCAATATTTACCTGACATAGAATATTCTCCGTCCTTAAATGTTATAGTAAAATTACCTTCAACCAAATAATTTTCAATAACATAATCATAATCGTCACCCCAGTCCGTTACGCCTGACAGTTGCACATTGGTTACCGTATTTTTACCTGAAACGGGATAACCGTCTACCAAAGTTCCATCAATAATTAAATCAAAGTCAGACCATTGATCCCACAATTTATCCAAATAACCATTGTAAACCTTGTATTCTCCAACAGTGAGATTTTTGAAGTTTGCAGGTCTAAAATAGAAATAGAATGCAACACTATTGTTTTCATGTGCGACACTGCTTATCGTCTGTGCACCATTTCTTCCATGAGAATTCATGCCTTCTTTGGGACCGAACGGTTTTGCATACGTACGTTGATAAGTTTCCCCATTGATAGTAACTTCAACATATCCTTTACCATCATAAGCGTCTTCTTCCTCTTTTTCTTCTTTTGAACAGGATGAGAAACTTACACACAAAACTGCCATTGCAGCCAGAGACCAAAATTTAAGTATGTGTTTCATTTCTTAAAATCTGTATCCTATTGATACCATTCCATCTATTATAGATATATATCGCAGGCAAAAACTACCTGTTTTAAGGCGAAAATTACCTTAAAAAGATACGATTTAATTATCATTCTGATTTTCATTGTAATAATTTGGATAGATACTGTAAAAAATCATGTCGCATAGCAAAACTGTATGTATTTTTCGTTATGAATGCCCTCACGGGCAAAGTCCTGTCGGATTTAAAATTTCAAGACTGTTGATTGAATAAAAAGGAAATTTGTCGTACACTCGATAGCGTGAGAATTATTTTTCATAGCGCCTCAAAAAAAGATTTAGCCATTATCACATCAATTATTTAAAAAAAGTATCTTTGTCACGGCATTTTATTTGTCACGTTTGTAATAATGATTTGATATAAAATATAATGAGACAATTTATTTCGTTTATACGCAAGGAATTTTACCATATTATGAGAGATAAGCGCACCGTTCTCATACTTTTGGGAATACCTGTCATACAGATTATCCTGTTTGGTTTTGCCATTTCGACGGAAGTAAAAAATGTGCGTTTTGCCGTTTACGACCCGTCTAACGACGTTTCGACGCACAAAATCATCGACCGGTTTGCTGCAAATGAATATTTTACACCGACAAAAAATTTGTCGTCCATGTCCGAAGTCGAAAAACTCTTCAAAGAAGACAAAATCGACCTTGTGATAGTTTTCGAAAGCCGTTTCGACGAAAACATGTACCACAACGGCAAAGCATCCATACAGTTAATCGTGGACGGAACAGACCCGAACGCAGCAACAATAATTTCGGGATACGCCAACAGCATCATAGCGTCCTGTCAGCAGGAAATAACAGGTGGAACAGCAATTCCATACTTGATTATTCCCGAAGTGAAACTGCTGTACAACCCGCACATGAAAAGCGCCTACAATTTCGTACCTGGGGTTATGGGATTGATTTTTATGATTATCTGTGCAATGATGACTTCGATATCCATAGTCCGCGAAAAGGAACAGGGCACTATGGAATTGCTTTTGGCTTCGCCAATCAAGCCGCTGTTCATAATCTTTGCAAAGGCGATTCCTTATCTTGCTCTTTCGGCGGTGAACCTCACAACGATACTGGCTCTTTCGGTTTTCCTGCTGCAAGTGCCGGTGTCGGGAAGCATATTCTGGCTGATTGTTATTTCGATGATATTTATATCCGTAGCCCTGTCGCTCGGATTGCTGATATCTTCGCTTGTACGCACGCAGATTGCAGCCATACTCGTGTCGGGAATAGGATTGATGATGCCGACAATAGTGATTTCGGGAATGATTTTCCCCGTCGAAAACATGCCGGAACTCTTGCAATGGATTTCGACTATAGTGCCTGTACGATGGTATATCGACGCTGTAAAAAAGTTGATGATAGAAGGTTTGGAAATAAAATTCGCTCTCAAAGAGCTGAGTATTCTGCTTGTTATGGCTGTCATTATGTTGACCGTAAGTTTTAAGAAATTTAAATACAGATTGGAATAATGCTTAAATATTTAATCGAAAAAGAATTTAAACAGTTTGTGCGGAACGAATTTTTACCGCGATTGGTGATTATTCTCCCGTGTATAGTGATGCTGATTTTGCCGTGGGCTGCCGACCTCGAAATCAAGAATGTAAACGTTTCGATTGTGGATAACGACCACAGCGCATATTCAACTCAACTTGTCGATAAGATTTTGGCGTCGAAATATTTCACGCTGAAAAACGCTTCATCAACTTATTCGCAGGCAATAGAAAGCGTCGAAAAAGGCGATTCGGATATTATCCTCGAAATCCCGTATGGCTTCGAATCCGATTTCATCAGAGAAAATATTTCGAAATTACTCATCTCGGTAAACACCGTGAACGGGACAAAGGGATTGATTGGCAGTTCGTATTTATCTATGGTTGTCAAAGATTTTGCGGAGAAACTGTTAGACGAAAAGGGCATCCTGCCTGCGCAACCGGCGACAATGAATATTCCTGTGATTGAAGTCGCTACTAAAACTCTGTTCAATCCCCAAATGGAATACAAAGTATTTATGGTTCCGGCGCTTATGGTGATGCTGCTCACGCTGATATCGGGATTTTTTCCTGCGGTGAACATCGTAACCGAAAAGGAAAAAGGAACAATCGAACAACTCAATGTCTCGCCTGTACGGAAAATCGTGTTTATTTTCGCCAAACTGATTCCTTACTGGATAATCGGATTTGTGGTGCTTACGGTTTGTTTTGCAATCGCTTATCTTATGTACGGGTTGTTTCCGGCGGGAAGTTTCGTCACTCTGTATCTCATTTCGTTGATATATATTTTTGCAGTGTCGGGGCTTGGGCTTGTCATCTCAAACTATTCGGACACACTGCAACAGTCGATGTTCATGATGTTCTTCTTTCTCATTGTGTTTGTGTTGATGAGCGGATTGTTTACTCCTATCCGGAGTATGCCGCAATGGGCGCAAAATATCACGCTCTTCAACCCGTTGCGATACTTTATTCAGGCTATGCGCAATATTTATATGAAAGGAAGCGATTTTTCGGAAATAGCAATGCA
>JAIRLF010000206.1 GCA_031259655.1 Prevotellaceae bacterium | reverse complement strand
TCTTTAAAGCTATCGTCGGAGAAGATGCCGTGTTTTGCATAAATCGTATCCGATTCGGAATAGATTTCGGTATAGACATTTGTTTCTATAGTTTTGTTTTTTTCGTTCCAATAGAGAGGTCCATCCGTCATCAGCTTTTTATTCGCCAAGATATTGCGGGCGACAACATTACCGATTGCCGTGAATAACATTCCCTGACAGTCGTCCAGCGTAGCGCTGTCGGCGAGCAGGTCTGATTCGGGGATATCGTCTTTGAATGAAACGATGTAGATACCTTCCGGAAAGACGTATAATATCGAATCCCCGTTTTGATATTTCACAGCCTTTTTTGCCGTCACTTCATTTCGTAGCGTCCCGTTGGAAGTGTAGATAAGTTTCACGTTGATAACCTCTTCGACAGGTTGGTCGGCTAATTCGCCGGACGATATTTTTTGAAGAGTATCAATCTTGCATGAAAAAATGGTAGCGCAGACAAGCGCTACCACTAAATTCATTAATATTTTATTCCCATGAAAAAGAGTTGTCATTTCTTTGTACGCACGATTGTAGTTTCATTGATAGGACCACATTTGACATCGTATTTTGCTCCGTCGAGGATATTGAGAAAAAATGCATCGTCCACAGTGGGAAAATGTTGGGAGTATGTGTTAATACTTTTATTTGCTTCGTTTGCTATGCTCGGGTCTAATTGTTTTGCTTTGACAAATTGGTCAACGGCGACCCAATAGATAGCCCGTTTGCTTACTTCGTCGTCGCCGCAGCCCTGAACGCCGGCGTAGGCTGTTCCAAGCAACATATAAGCCTTTCCATTTCGAGGATTGGCGGCTATTGCACGTTTGGCGTAGGTTATAGCGTCGCCACGTTTACCTTCTTTCAGGAGGAGACCGCCAAATTCGTAGAAATACGTGGATTTGCTTACAGCATCCGTTTCCGTTTCGGTAGCTTCCTTGAAATATTGCATTGCTTTTTCTTTTTCGTTTTTCGAATAGAACACGCGCGCTAATCCGTAAGATGCGGCAGGCGAGGGATTGAGTTTGTTGTAAGCTTCCACTCCTTCGTAATACAGTTCGGAATCGGTGCATTCCTTTGTTTGGAGCAAAGATATGACTGTTCTCACGACTTCGGCATTGTCTTTGTTAGCGTTGAACCGTTCGCCTAACACCTTGATAAGGTTTACGCAATCAGCGGCGTCGGTAGTCAAAAAAGCGCTTTCGATAGCAGCTTTCAAAGCGATTTGAACAGTGTCGTCGGGAGTTTTTTTCACCTGCATTTCAGCTATATCGGACATTTCGGTATAGATATTAGTAAAATCGCTCACCGAGAGTTCTTTCTTTTCGTAGAGTTCGCGAGCCGAGAGCATGATTTTGGCGACAGCTATCAGTTCGATGTTTTTGTTTGCCTCGAAAGCAACCTTGTAGGCATCGAATATTGCCCGATGATTGTCGGGTCGGTAGTTTTGGACTTCTATGGCTTTGGTATACAGCAATTCGGCTCTGTCTTTCACTTTGAAATATTCGAGTCGTTTGTCGTAGAGCATTAACAGCGAATCGATTCTTGCTTCCTTCAATGCAGGGTCGGTCGTTTTGTCAATCAAATAACGCATCATGGTAATTCCTCTGATATACGTATTTTGACTTGCTTGAGGACAATTTTTGAGAACTTCGCGCCATGGAATTAATGCCGCATCATAATTTCTGCTTGTATATTCAGTCTGATAGCTTTGAATATTCAAAATACACTGAATACTATCCGTGCCAAATTTTTGAGCGCTCAAATTTGAACTCAGCGCTCCGACTAAGAGTGTAAAAATTGTAAATTTTAATGTTTTCATTATCATATATATTTTTTTTTATTATTATTCAACATTTGTTCTTTTTTCCTTATCAAAATCACAATTCAAGATTGTGGCGTAAAACCCGATTTAAACCAAAAACTATCGGATTTCGAAATACAAATATGGGACTTTTTATTTTTTCGGCAAAATAAAAATTGTCTCCGCCCGTAAAAATTATTTTATATCCTGAATACCGGTCGATATAACTCATTGTTTCTCCAATAATTCCACGAACAACTCCGGTCTCGATTGCTGTTGTTGTTGTTGTTCCGATTTCCTCAATTTTTGATGGAATTGAGACCAATGGAAGCCTGTTTGTGAAGAAATTTAACGATTTCAGGCGAACAGACAGACCGGGCGAAATGTTCCCGCCGAGATAGTTGTTGTCGCTGTCTACGAAATCGATTGTGATAGCTGTTCCAAAATCGAATATCATAAGGTTGGTATTGGGAAAAAAGTAATTTACGCCTATCGCGGCAGCAAGCCGGTCGCTGCCGAGCGTTTCGGGCGATTTGTACAGATTGTTGATTGGTACCGGCGTCTCCGATGTGAAATGGACAAGATAATCAAGCTTTTCGTTAAGGAAATTCGATGTTTCTTCCGCAATTTGCCCCGATGCGGAATATATACCGGTTTTTATCTGTGGAAACATTACGAAAATTTCCTCCAAATCGGCAATAGTCTTGTACTTTGCCGAATATAATATCTTGATATCGTTGACGACAAACAGTTTCGTGCAACTATTCCCGATATCCAATATAATGGAATAACCAATTCCTTGCCGCTGATTTAATTTGACCGACATTCCTTTAATTTGAGAACAAAGGTAGTGTATTATTTTTCAAAAAAAACAAAAAGTTAAAAATATTTTTTGCCATTGATTGTATGGGAATTGGCGGATGAAGAAGCGATATATAAAACATTAAACGAAACAATTTTCGCATTTGAGTATCCGGAAAGCTTTAACTATGATGATGAAATCATTTGTAACCGGATAGACATATGGAAGTCTCGTCAATTATCATCTGTGATATTGTCCGCCTGTTAATCGCAGTCTGCGACCTTTTCGCAAACAACATATTAACAGGCGGTTTTAACAGTCTGCGACTCTTTCCGTACTGCAACCAAAAGCCGTCATCATTGTGAAAATTAAGAATTAAGAGTAGCTGGCGTCAACTGTTCTCAATTAGTTTTTCGAGAATCATTTTATAGTATTTAACAGCGGCATCTATTTCAGCGAGATAGATAAATTCGTCGGCGGTATGCGAACGGACGGAGTTTCCGGGACCGATTTTTATTGCCGGTGCGCTAATACGCGAAATGTCTGATGTTGTGGGCGAAATATAGCAGGGAATATCAAGGCTTTTCACTGTTTTCACTAAGATATG
>JAIRLF010000201.1 GCA_031259655.1 Prevotellaceae bacterium | reverse complement strand
TTTTTTTGTAAAGTTATTGCAATTTGCATACAAACAGTTAAATACAGAAATTTGAAAAGCTGAAAGTTTTTGTTTACGCCGTCCTTTTTCGCCATAGTAATTGTTCCGAAAGAATGGTTTTCGAACTTTTTAGGCAGATGCAATGAATAATTTATAATTAATTAGTAATTCATGGATAAAAATAAAGTTTCTCCATAAAAATGGGGATATCATGTTTACAAATATTTGTTTTAAAATCAATATCTTCACGATTACATAAAAATAAGTCGTTTCAAATTAATCCCTATTTTAAGGTATTTAGAATAGTATTTTATTTTAATATCTTTACAGCCCTTTAATAAGGGATTTTTTTAATGGTTTTATTTGAAATACAAGATGGTAGGACACGGACACAATCATAAAAATGCGCATAGTCACGAGAAAAAGCACGTGCATGTTCATGACAGTTCCAATATTGGGATAGCTTTTTTCCTGAATCTTGTGTTCAGCATCATAGAAATTGTTGGAGGATATTTTACAAACAGCGTAGCAATACTTTCGGATGCTTTACACGATTTGGGCGACAGTTTTTCGCTGGCTTTGGCGTGGTATTTTCAGAAACTGTCGAAGAAAAAGCGCGATTCGGAATATTCGTACGGCTATCGCAGGTTTTCGTTATTGGGAGCGCTAATCAATTCGGTAGTTTTGTTGATTGGTTCGATATTCGTTATCATCGAGAGTGTTAACCGGCTCGTTTCGCCCGAGAACGCCGACGCCAAGGGAATGTTTTTATTGGCGGTTTTTGGGATACTCATCAACGGAGCAGCCATGTTGAAGTTGCGGAAAAACAATTCGTTAAACGAGCGCACTGTTTCGCTGCATCTTATGGAAGACGTTTTGGGTTGGGTGGCGGTTCTTGTTGCGAGCGCGGTGATGCTCTTCGTCGACATTCCGATTCTCGACCCGATTCTTTCGTTGGGAATCGCCTGTTACATATTATTTAATATCTACAACAATCTGCGAGATACGCTGAGAGTTATCCTGCAAGGCGTCCCCGAAAATATCGACGCCGGCGAACTCGAAAAATCCTTGTCGAATGTCGAAGGCATAGAATCGGTGCACGATTTGCATTTGTGGACTATGGACGGCGAATATAACATATCGTCGGTTCATATAGTTGTCGAGACAGGCAGAAACAGTTCCGGCATAACAGAAATAAAAAATCAAGTGAAACAGCTCATGAAACAGTTCAACATTCAACATTCTACCGTCGAAATAGAACAAGGAGAAGAAAACTGTGAGTATAGCGACAATTGTTGTTAATCAATTATGTATATGAAAAATAAGTTATTGGGAGAATTTAAGTCGGGCGAAAAGGGGACAGTCGAAAAACTCACTGTGCTTGGACCTTTGCGTCGCCGCTTGTTGGATATGGGAATAACTCCCGGGACGGAAATCACGTTTAACAAAGCCGCACCGCTTGGCGACCCGATAGAAATCCGCTTGCGCGGCTATGTCTTGGCAATCAGGAGAAGCGAAGCCGAGGCGGTCTTAATGAATATGGAGGTAAAGCAATGAGATTTGCGATAGCAGGAAATCCGAACAGCGGTAAAACCACTCTGTTCAATTCGTTAACCGGAAGCAACGCTCATGTCGGCAATTGGCCCGGCGTGACGGTCGACAAGAAAGAGGGCGTTTATAAGTTTAGAAACAAAGCTAATGCTATAGAAAAAGTCAATATCATCGACTTGCCCGGGATATATTCTCTTTCGCCCTATACGCCCGAAGAAGTCATTGCCCGGCAATTTATTATGGACGACAAGCCCGACTTGATTATCAATATTGTCGACAGCACCAATCTCGAACGAAATCTGTATCTAACCACGCAATTGCTCGAAATGGACATACCTGTCGTGGTGGCGCTCAATATGATGGACGTCATTAAACGCGAAGGTTCGATTATCGATTCCGAAGCCCTGTCTCAAAAACTTGGCGTTCCGGTTGTGCCTATCAGCGCCTTGAAATCGGGCAATATCAAATCGTTGATGGAAAGATGCATCGAGTATGTGAAGACGCCGCACAAAGGTTCTTCGTTCCTGTTGCGGACGCCGCTTGCCGAACAGTACGAAAAAGTGTTGGAATTGGTTAACGAACATAATATCAAACATCCCGTGTTTCATGCTATCAAACTTCTCGAAAACGATTCGATTGAGTTAATGCACAACGTGGCGCTTTCTGCCCACATCCAGAATCTTAAATTGGCATACGAGAAAAATGAGAAACCTTTCGATTACGAAGCCGAAATTGCCGATTTACGCTACAAGTTTATAACCGACGAAGTAAAGCCTCATGCTGTCAAGGTTTTCAAAAATTCCGGAGCTGTAAGTTCTGCGAAAATCGACCGTCTTTTGACGCATCGCGTATGGGGATTGCCGGTGTTTCTGGTTTTGATGTTTACGATTTTCCATATCATTTTTTCGGACGATTTTCTGTTCCTCGAAAGTCTGGGAATAGTCAAAACCGGCGGATTGTCAAGTCCGGGAATATTGTTGAAAGGTTATATAGAAAATTTTCAGGATATTGTGATGAGTCAAACGGATTCGCTTCTCGAGAGCGCCAATGCAGCAAAGTGGGCGAGAGGCGCAATCGTAGACGGGCTGCTGAACGGCGTCTGTTCGGTGTTGACATTTTTGCCGCAAATACTCTTGCTTTTCCTGTCCCTGTCGATACTCGAAGACAGCGGCTACATGTCGCGCATAGCGTTCATATTAGACAGGATATTAAAGCGTTTCGGCTTGTCGGGCAAAGCGTTTATCCCGATGTTGATGGGTTTCGGATGTTCCGTTCCGGCGATGATGGGTACGCGAACCTTGGAAAGCGTAAAGGAAAAACGTATGACACTCATGCTTATTCCGTTCTTTTCGTGTGGCGCGAAAATGGTGATATGGGCGACTGTCATTCCGGCGGTCTTTAAGGATTATGCCGATTTCGTGATATTTTGCATTTATATGAGCGGAATTATAGTGGCGATTATTGGCGCTGTAGCGCTTAAAAAAACTGTTTTTAAAGGGATTAAATCTAATTTTGTTCTTGAACTGCCCGTATATCGTTATCCCCGTTTGAAAAGTATATCGTTGCAGTTGTGGGAAAAATTGAAGGGCTTTTTAACTACCGTCACAACCATTATTGCCGCCTCGACATTGATTATTTGGTTTCTACAGAATTTCGACATGAGTCTGAACATGGTTGCTGCAGACAGCGATTCGTCTATTCTGAAAACATTCGGCGAAGCTATCAAATGGATTTTTGTCCCGTTGGGATTTGCTCAGGGTCCCGACGACTGGAAATTAATTGTGGCTATTCTCACCGGACTGCTGGCGAAAGAGGCGGTTGTGTCTACTATGGGTGTGTTATACAAAGCAAATGGATACGGTCCCGGCGAACAAGCCGACGATTTAAGTAACGAAAAAGTGACGATGGCATTAGAAGCTAATGCGGTGTTTTCGCCCTTGTCTGCTATATCTTTTGTGGTTTTCAACCTTTTAGTTATACCCTGCTTTGCCGCTATGGCTACTGCACGCTCGGAACTGAAAAGCGCTAAATGGACGTTCTTCGTTATACTCTTCTGGTTAGCTACTGCTTGGATTACAAGTTTCTTAGTGTATCAAACAGGCGTTTTGCTGAAAACGGTCAATTGGGTAAATCTAATTGCAGGCTTATTTATTGCCGGTGTGATTCTATTCTCGATTTACAAACGTAAAAGCAAAAAAAACAAATGCGCAGGCTGCGATAAATGCCCGATGGGAACTAAAAACTAAAAACTAAAAGTTAAGAGTGGCTGACGCCGGCTGTACGCACGATGGGAACTAAGAACTAAGTGCCCCAACACCATAGGTCGTGTCAACGCTTGGTTGTCTGTCCGGTAGAGACGCAATATATTGCGTCTAATCGACGACATCTACTGTCGTGTCAACCGAATATTGTCGTATTTCGTCATTGCGCCCTCGCAATAACGAAGGGACGGGTTTGCGACAATTTGAAATGCACCCATCAACAATCGTAAAATTGTAAATAAACAATCTAAAATCTAAAAATAAACAATCAATAATCGTAAATAAACAATCGTAAATCAAAATGATAATGAGTGTTTTACAAAAACAATAAAAAAAATATATCCGTTTAGCAATATTTTTTGATTATTGTAAAAATATTTTTTGTACTTTTGCGCCGATGTTCTTTTTTTAATAGCCGTTAAATTTCCATCAAGAGAGAAAAAAATTTTCATCAGGTGAGCCGTAAATTTCTATCAAGAGAGAAAAAAAATTTCATCAGGTGAGCCGTAAATTTCCATCAAGAGAGAAAAAAATTTTCATCAGGTGAGCCGTAAATTTCTATCAAGAGAGAAAAAAATTTTCATCAGGTGAGCCGTAAATTTTCATCAAGAGAGAAAAAAATTTTCATCAGGTGAGCCGTAAATTTCTATCAAGAGAGAAAAAAATTTTCATCAGGTGGGAAAATAGAGTATTGAAAATTAAATTAAGTATTAATATTTTAAAACTGTACGAAAATGAAATACAGAGTAGTAGAAAAAGGCAATCCGGCTAATCCTGCAGCGCCGAAGAAAAAATATGCAAGCGCTGTGAACACAGGTACTTTTACCTCAAAGAATCTTAAAACCGAGATTGC
>JAIRLF010000068.1 GCA_031259655.1 Prevotellaceae bacterium | reverse complement strand
GGAACGTTGTCCGAATCAATAATTCTTAGTTTTTTATGTCATTATGAATCATAACTCTCTTCAACGACGCCATAATCTACATGGCTGTATCAAAAGACCGAAATCGACGCAGTCAAATGCACTTCCACTTTCTGTCTTAATTTTTGATTCATAATTTTTAATTACTTTTGAGGCGAATTTATGTCCGGATTTTGGCATAGTAATTCGATGTTATATTATTGTATTACATTAAATTTGATAGATTTTAGATGACTTTTTTAATTAAATTTATACTGATATTAATTATTTTGTCGTGGTTTTTCAGGATGATTATGGGATACTTTGCCAGGAACTTTTTCAATATCAATGGACAGGCAAACAGACCAAAAACTCGTCATAAAACGAAGAAACAGGGAGATGTACATATTGACAAACAACCTGCACGCGACAAGAAAATCAAAGACGATGTAGGCGAATATGTTGATTACGAAGAAATAAAATAATTCTACAAAAACACATTAATAGTCTAAATGGATAAAAACCTGTTTCTTCGTATCATAGCGTTTGCGAGACCGTATCGCCGATTTTTGCCAAAGTATATGGCATTTATAATTCCCGGAACGATTTTTGGAGTCCTGAATTTTGTATTGATATTGCCGGTACTGGAATTTATTTTTGAGAAAAAGACTTTGATATATGTCGAAAATCTCGAATTTTCCTTAGCCAATGCCAAATATTTAAAAGAACTGTTTTATAATTTTTTATACAAGATAAATCAATCGTGGGGCGCAAACGGAACGCTTGTCATAGTTTGTGTCGCAGTGATGATAGCTTCGCTTTTCGCCAACCTGTTTAAATATCTCGCACAACGCACAATAGTGTCGATGCGCGTCCATGTCCTGAAAAATATGCGGAAAGTTATATTCAACAAAATAACCGGATTGCATGTCGCCTATTTCAACGAAAAACAGAAAGGCGACCTTATGTCCACTCTTTCCAACGACATCGGGGAAGTGCAAAACAGTGTAGTCAGTTCGTTTCAAGTGGTTTTCAAAGAGCCGATAATGATTATCGGCAATATCGTGGTTTTATTCTACATCTCGTATCAACTCACTATATTTTCGTTAATTGCAGCTCCGTTGTCGGCGTTTTTCATCGGACGGTTAGCAAGAAAACTGAAACAGGACGCAGGAATTGCCCAAAAACATCAGGCGGATATAATGAGCGTCATCGAAGAAACAATTTCGGGGATGAGAATTATCAAAGCGTTTAATGCTCAGAAATATGTTCGCGACAAGTTCGAAAATGCGAACGAAAGCTACAGGAAATCGTCGAAAAAAGTAGCCAATCGACAGGAAATGGCTTCTCCGATGTCGGAATTTCTGGGTGTGACGATTGTACTTGCTATAGTCTATTTTGGAGGACGATTGATGCTGGGTGGAAATCTGAACATGAGCGCCGCCGAATTTATGGTGTATCTTGGACTGTACTACAATATTTTGGTTCCGGTGAAAGAACTTACTCGCTCATTCACTTCGATTCAGAAAGGAATGGCTTCCGCCAAAAGAATTTTCGATGTTCTGGACTATCCTGTCGATGTCTTTAAAAGCGAAAATCCGGTATCTATCTGCGAATTTAAAGAGCAAATCGAATTTGAGAACGTCTCGTTTCACTATTCCGAAAAAAACAGCGAAGTCCTTCACAATCTCAATCTAACTATCCCCAAAGGGAAAACATACGCCTTGGTGGGACATTCGGGAGCCGGAAAATCAACTATGGCAGATTTAATCCCGCGCTTTTATGACGTGACGGGCGGGGAACTGAAATTAGACGGTATCAATATCAAAGATTATCAACCTAAGGAACTTATCAGCCTGATGGGAATAGTCAGTCAAGAGTCTATACTGTTCAACGACACTGTTTTCAACAATATCGCCTTCGGATGGGAGGAAGCAACGGAAGAAAACGTCCGTAAAGCAGCCGAAATAGCAAACGCTCACGAGTTTGTCCTCAAATTAGAAGACGGCTACAATACTATGATTGGCGACAGGGGAAACCGTCTGTCGGGCGGGCAACGTCAACGATTAGCCATTGCGCGCGCCGTCCTGCGCAATCCGCCAATACTAATCATGGACGAAGCAACTTCGGCTTTAGACAGCGAATCGGAACGCCTTGTCCAAGACGCTCTGTACAAGTTGATGAAAAACAGGACGTCGGTCGTCATCGCTCACCGACTTTCAACTATACGCAATGCCGACTGTATTGTGGTGATTCATAACGGGAAAATAATAGAACAGGGTACGCACGAGGAACTTATGGAAAAGAAAACTGCGTATTTCAATCTGTGTAGTCTGCAAAATGTTCATAACTATGAACGATGAAAACGAACTGTTAAGCACGGTAGATGACATTGATTTGACGGATTTTTACGGATTTTTTGAAATCAATGGCGCGCAGGAAACACAATTAAATTCCACACAAACGAAATGTCCGCAGAACATGCATAGACATGCACATTCTACGGACAAAATCGTAAATCTAAAATCTAAAATTTAAGATTTTACAGTTCGTTTGTAAAGTAACCTTCTTCGATAAGAGTAATAAATCCCAGCAGTGCGCCCCAGTGGTAGAATTTGTCGCTATTACCGACATCATCGCCGACGCCTGTATCGGCGTTATAGTTTTCGAACACATATCCATCTTTCAGCCAGCCTTTGAGGAGCAGGTTTTTCGATTTTTCGGACAGCGCTTTTCTTGCTTC
>JAIRLF010000041.1 GCA_031259655.1 Prevotellaceae bacterium | reverse complement strand
TTTCTTCTTTTCCAAATTGCGCAACGGCAATGTTATGTAATTTCGCACCTTGCTCATATAACATAAATCGGCGCGCAAAAGTACAAAAAAAATCTATTTTACAATATTTTCTTCGATTTCGGTTGCTGTTTGGTGTGGTTTACCGGTTGTAAAAAGACTGTAATCCAATGATATTGGAACAAAAAGAGTTGATTTTTATCTTCCTTTGCCAATTGATATTTATTCGGTTTTTTTATGAAGCGAAACACGGATTTTGACATTTTCGGCTAAAGAAAGAGCCGGCAAACCTTGCTCCTGCAAATTGACGGCTGTTTATTAACGTAAATGCGCCAGCCAAATCTTAGTCCTTAGTTCTTAACTCCGCCCGACAGACTGTTTATTTCCTTGTCAATAAGCGATAAAACACTGTCGATAGATTGAGTTTAAATTTTATTTGTATCTTTGGACTGAATTTTATTTAGTAAGACACGAAGATTTTGTGTATATTATAAGAAGTATGAAAATAAAGAAAGATAAGACGAAATTGCTTGTGCCGGACACAGTTACGATTCCATATATCGAAGGCGACGGCGTTGGTGCGGAGATTACGCCCGTAACCCAACGCATCGTCGACAAATCGGTGGCAAAAGCGTATAACGGAGCGCGGGCAATAGAATGGAAAGAGGTTTATGCCGGCGAAAAAGCGTTCAAAATCACCGGCAATTGGTTACCGGACGAGACAATAAACGCTTTTCGCGAATATGTTGTCGGAATCAAAGGACCTTTGACAACCCCTGTCGGCGAAGGAATACGTTCGTTGAACGTGGCGCTTCGTCAAACTTTGGATTTGTACGTCTGTTTGCGTCCTGTACGCTGGTTCAAGGGGATTGTGTCGCCAATCAGGGAGCCTCAAAAGGTTAACATGACGATTTTCAGAGAAAACACCGAAGACATATACGCCGGAATCGAATGGAAACAGGGAACGCCGGAAGCGAAAAAATTTCTCCGGTTTCTGACCGAAGAAATGGGTGTTTCGAAAATCCGTTTTCCCGAAACTTCATCTTTCGGAGTTAAACCCGTTTCGCAGGAAGGAACCGAACGGTTAGTCCGCTCGGCGATAGAATATGCTTTGGCGAATAAATTACCGGATGTAACTCTGGTTCACAAGGGTAATATAATGAAATTCACCGAAGGATGCTTTAAACTTTGGGGATATGCTTTGGCAGAACGCGAATTTCGCGACACGAGTTTCACTATGTTGCAATACGAACAGATAAAGAAAGAACGAGGTGAAACCGAAGCGTCTAAGGCTTTAACCGAAGCCAAATCCGCAGGAAAAGTGATAATCAAAGACGTCATTGCCGACGCTTTTCTGCAAAACACTTTGTTGACCCCTGAAAACTATTCGGTTATCGCAACATTGAATCTCAACGGCGATTATATTTCCGACCAGCTGGCGGCTATGGTAGGCGGCATCGGCATTTCTCCCGGCGCTAACATTAACTGTTCCAACGGATATGCCGTCTTTGAAGCAACGCATGGGACAGCTCCCGACATTGCCGGTAAAAATATCGTAAATCCTTCGTCGTTAATACTTTCGTCTGTCATGATGCTCGAATATATCGGGTGGAACGAAGCGGCAAATCTGATAACAGCGGCAATGGAGCAAGCTTTTAATAATGGAGAGGCTACCAGCGATTTAGCCCGTTTTATGCCAAACGGAAAACCGCTTGGCGCTACTCAATTCGGCGACGCTGTTATAGGTATTATTAATCAATTGAATTTTTAAATAGACAAATATTATAAAGTATGAAAAAAGAATATCTTATTTACAAATTATCCGAAACGGTAAAAACTACATGCAAGATAGACAATAACCTGTTTACGAAATATAACGTAAAACGAGGTTTACGCAACGAAGACAGGTCGGGAGTCCTGGTCGGACTGACTCAAATAGGCAACGTTGTCGGATATGAGCGTCTTCCCGAAGGAGGATTGAAAGCTATTCCGGGAAAATTATATTATCGCGGTTACGATGTAGACAATATTGTCCGCGCTTTGATTGACGAAAAACGTTTTGGGTTCGAGGAAGTTGCGTTCCTGATGTTGTCGGGAGAACTTCCCGATAAGGAAAATCTGCAGAATTTCAGAGAACTGTTGAACGACAATATGCCTTTGGAGCAAAAGACAAAACTGTATATCATCGATTTGGAAGGGCAAAACATTATGAACATTTTGGCGCGCAGCGTTCTGGAGATGTACAATTTTGACCCCAATCCCGACGATACTTCTCCCGATAACCTTATGCGGCAGTCGATTGAATTGATTTCCAAGCTGCCTGCCATCATCGCATACGCATACAATATCTATCGTCACAGCACTTCCGGACGTTCGTTGATTATCCGTCATCCGAAAGAAAACTTGACAATTGCCGAAAATTTCCTGTACATGCTGAAAAGAAACTACACCGACTTGGAAGCCCGTACTTTGGACTTGATGCTTGTGCTACAAGCCGAACATGGCGGAGGAAACAATTCGACCTTTACCGTACGTGTAACAAGTTCGACAGGCACAGATACTTATTCTGCCATTGCCGCAGGAATAGGCTCGTTGAAAGGTCCTTTGCATGGAGGCGCTAATATTCAGGTGGCGAACATGTTTGCGCATTTGAAAGAAAATATTGTCGACTGGACAAACGAAGACGAAATCGATACGTATCTCATGCGTATGTTGAAAAAAGAAGTTCACGACAAGTCGGGATTGATTTATGGTATTGGTCATGCGGTATATACGGTCTCCGACCCGCGAGCTATTTTGTTGAAAGAACTTGCAAAAGAACTTGCAAAAGAAAAAGACCGCGAAAAAGAGTTCGCGTTTCTCGAACTTATCGAAGAACGCGCTATCTATTCTCTCTGCAAGTTCAAGGGTGTATCGGCGCTGGTGTGTGCAAACGTAGATTTGTATTCCGGTTTTGTATATGAAATGATTGGTTTGCCGCAAATCATTTATACTCCACTGTTTGCAATGGCGCGTATCGTCGGATGGACGGCTCATCGCATCGAAGAGTTGAACTTCAAAAGCAAACGTATCATTCGTCCGGCTTACAAAAATATTCTCGACGAACAGCAATACGTCCCGATTTCGAAAAGATAAATTGTTAATATAAAAAACCTTTTATTTGAAAAAACATAATGTTAAAACAAAGTTTACGACAAAGGCTGTTACAGAAGATATCTCCCTTGCAGATTCAAACAATTAAACTGCTTGAGCTGCCGTTGATACAGTTAGAACAGCGTATTAAAAAAGAACTGGAAGAAAATCCGGTTTTGGAGGAAAAAGAGTCGCCTGTAGATGAGCAACCGGCTGAGATTGCCGATGATAGCGGCGACGATGGAGAATTGTCTTTGGCGGATTATATGAACGACGACGATACGCCGAACTATAAAACGTCAATAAACAATAATCCGAAAGACGAACGCAAGGAGTATTCGACAATGAGCAATTCGGACGGCTTGCAACAAATGCTGGAAGAACAACTTGCGTTTCAGAATATCGACGACAGAAAACGCACTTTGGGCTCGTTTATAATCGGCAGCATCGACGATGACGGTTACTTGCGACGCGACCTGCTGTCGATAACCGATGATATCGCTTTCAAAATAGGAATCGAATCGACCAAAAACGAACTTGAAGAGATATTGCATATCATCCAAACGTTCGACCCTCCGGGAATCGGAGCAAGAACTTTGCAGGAATGCCTGCTTATACAGTTGAGAAACAAAGAACAAACAAAAGAAATTCAAACTGCCCAAATTATTATTGACGAATATTTTGAGGATTTTTCGAAAAAGCATTATGCAAAAATACTGTTGAAACTCGGAATTAGCGAAGATTTACTGAAGAACGTCATACGCGAAATCTTGAAACTCAATCCCAAGCCGGGAACAGGATACGAAAATGCGTTTGTAGAACAGGCTCAACAGATTATCCCCGACTTCATTCTCGAATATAAAAACGGCAAACTCGAACTCTCTCTTAATTCGTACAATATCCCCGAACTGCGTCTTAATAAGGATTATTCGGAGATGATTAGCAGTTATTCGTCCAAACGCAAACTCTCTCCGAAAGACAGGGAGACGCTCAGTTTCGTGAAACAGAAAATCGAGTCGGCAAAGTGGTTTATCGATTCTATTAAACAACGACACGAAACTCTGCTGAGTACAATGTATGCTATCTTGGATTTCCAAACGGAATATTTTAAAACCGGCGACGAAAACGACCTCCGTCCTATGATTTTGAAAGATATAGCGGAAATGACAGACCTGGACGTTTCTACGGTCTCGCGTGTCGTGAACAGCAAATATGTGCAGTGCGATTGGGGAATTTTTTCTCTGCGATTCTTCTTTTCGGAAGGTATTCTGTCCGATGCCGGCGAGGTCTCTATCAGAGAGGTGAAAAATATTATTTTGGAAAGTATCGAAAAAGAAAATAAACAAAATCCTCTAAAAGACGACGAAATAAGAGAAATACTCAAAGACAGAGGATTTATTATCGCCCGCCGAACAATTGCCAAATACAGGGAAAAATTGAATATCCCCGTGGCAAGAATGAGACGGGAACTGTGAGGACGAGTTTTGAATCGGGAGTTACGATGACGCGCATTATTCCTTTCTTCCGCTCACAGTTGACGCTTTTCGTAAGCGACACACGAACAGGATGTTTTGAGACGCGCGCAACACTGCGTCGGGCAAAAACCGACGCCTGATAATTCGCAATTAGCGAAAGAATTGCAAACAATCAGCGGGAGTGTTTGCAATAAATTTTGCTCCGAAACTGCGCAATTCGTCCGCAGGACGAAATCCCCAAAATGCTCCTGCCGCGAAAAATCCCGCCGCACAAGCCGTTTCCATGTCAATGCTTGTGTCTCCCAGATAAAAAACTTCTTCGGGTGAAACGGAAAGGTTTTTAGCTATATAAAAAGCCGATTGAGGATTCGGCTTTTTGGGAAAATTGCTCGTCGAACCGAGAACAATATCGAAATGCCTGTTGTAAAACAATTTATTGCATATTTGTTGCGTGATACTGTCGGTTTTGTTCGACAGTATCGCCATCTTTACCCGTCTGGCGGTCAAACCGTCCAACAATTCGGGAATACCGTCGTACACAACGGTCTTGTTTAAACAATTATCAGTGTAAACCTCAATCATCGTGCGGAAAATGTTTTCGACGTTTTCGAGAGTAGAATATTCGGGTGGAACACATCTTTCCACAAGCCGCCTTATCCCATTGCCGACAAAATATTTATACTGATTATAATTATATTGCGGATAGCCATATCGCGACAGGACTTCGTTCATCGAATCAGCAATGTCGGGTATGGAATTTATCAGCGTTCCATCCAAATCGAAAATAATTGCCTTATATTTTTTATCCATTTATCTGTAATTTCAGGCGGCGAAAGTACTAAAAAATTATTTCATGCCCGGCAATAACCCCGAGCAAGCCGCAGGCGCAGCTCGGAGTATAGTCGCCTACTCTTCTGAACTACAGTTTTCGGGCAGACACTAATTAGTATTTTTCAATTCTCTATAGTAGTACAGTTCATGTTCGGGAACGAGTTCGGGGTGGAATATTTTTATCAAATCTTTCAGGATAAGGTTTGGTTTCACGATTCCGGATTCCCAAAAGTCGTCGCCATAGTCGTTTGCGCGCAGGTTGCTGTTGTATATTCTTTGTTTTTTGAAGGCAGGGATATCAGACATTCTTGCATCGACATTTTTCAGTTCGGTTAGCGATTTCGAGGAGTTTCCGATAAGCCAGAAATCGGCGTTTTGAGCGATGCTGTAAGCTTTTTCGATACTCATCGGATAGCTGTTTCGACCCTCGTTTTCGGGGTAGATATATTCGGCGCCGGCGTCGTTGACAAATTTCACCATATAGCTCTTTGTTCCCGGGAGATACCATGTATCTTTGTAAGGCACGTTGAACATCACCTTAGGTTTATATTCAACGTTGAGCGTCATATTTGCAGCGTTGAGATAATCTGTTTCTATTCGTTGAAAAATCTCTTCAGCGTGTTGCTGTCCGGCAAAAAACGCCGACATTGCCACTATCCATTCGGCTTTACCTAATGGAGTATCTTCCATGTATTCGCCGAAATACACGACTTTAACGCCTAATTCGTTCAGTTTTTTTTCGATAACTGCAAATTCGCCGCGCACACCGTATGCGAACACAACGTCGGGCTTAAGCGAAAAAATCAGTTCGTACGACAAGTTCGAGTCGTAACCGACATCGACTATTTTGTTCGCTTTGCCCAGAGCTATCACCGTCGAATCGGAGACGTGCCTGAGTCCCGATATTCCCGTTATTGACGAAGTCTGTTTCAGTGCGGAAATAAACGCTACGTGTGTTGTGGACATACAAATAGCCTTTGTCACGGGGATTTTTATTTCGTTAAGCGCCTTCGGCGAAGCATTTGGCGAGAGGAGATAGTTGAACTCCACCTCCGATGCAAATTGCCACGGGTCGGTAACTCGGAGAATCGTTGCATCGCCCGAACGTGCCAGCGAAAATCCATTTGCATACTTGGGTTTATAAATTTCGCCGCCGCCCTGCGGTTTGCTGTGCTTTTGTTTAGCGCCGCAGGCGACGACGAGAAATAACGATATAAGGTATAAAGTTTTTTTCACTGTCTGAATATCATTTTTGCCTGTTCGAGCATAGACTCGATATTATCCGGTTTGACGGATGTTTTAAACTGTTCCAAAGTCGCGAATATGGATTTCAGTTTTGTTTTCGCTTCGGGAGTTTTCTGCTGTTCGAGTTCGGCGATTAGCTGCGAAAGTTTTTCGACGTCTTGAATGCCTTCGATTAAACGTTCGAAACGTATTGAACTTCTCGCTTCGGGATAGACGATGAAAGTGTCGCCCGATGGCCATGATATGAAACGGGAATCCATCACCGGATTTTCGACCCACGAATTGTATGCCCATCGCAGAAAGCCGTCGAACCCGTTTGCTTTTGCACACCATGCCGCGTAGACCGCTTCCGCAGGGTCGGAAAATGTAAACATATTCGGAAATCGATGTGCGCAGCAAACATAATACGTTGTGTTCAAGCCATTGGCTTTGCGATAAGCCATATCTGCGGAATCGGGAACCGAACTGACTTCCACACACAAATCGCGTATGTACGCATACCGTTTATAGCTTTGATGATTGTCGGCGAGCGCGACGCCTAACTCCGGTGCAACTTTCTTTAACAGTCCGAGTATTTCGTCCATCACTTTGGGCGAACGTTCGTCCATCGCTATATTTGTAATCTCCAGCCATTTGTTTTCGCGAAGATGTTTCACAAAATCTTTGAGGAAAGGGCTCCACATTTCGATAAAATCCTTTGTGCCGGGGTCGGCTTTGACGGTTATCATTTCGCCCGATTTTGCGTCTTTATAATGCAGTTCGTTGTTCCATGGAGCCATCGAATAGCAGTTAATCATGTTTTTGATGCCAAGATTCAACATGAGATTGACCCATTTATCGAAGACCGCGTAGTCGTATGACCACGAGCCGTCTTCGTTTTTCGTCCAGCGAATCATATCTTCGTAAGCGTCGTAACATTGGTGATTCCAAGGGTCTTTGTTAAGAGTAGCCGTGATGACTTTTTGACCGGCGTCGGCAAGCATTTTCATCACAGGACGCAGGGCGTCGAAATGTTCGTCGCTCCAGACTTTGAGATTCTGTATTCGCGCCACAGCCGAAGGATGTTGCCACAAATCGAGATGATAGCGCCATTGCGAAGCGGGCGGCAGCGTTTTCGGCGCGACTTCGAGTTCGACCGTCAGCGTTTCGGGACGTTTGCCGCGTGCGTACACTTTAATATCGCCCTTATAAACGCCGGCAGTTGCGGAATCGGGCACGTCGATGCTTATCCATACGGGACGAAGGCTTTTGGCTTCCATGTCGATACATTCGATATTGTCGAGCATGTCGCCGGTCAAAGACACAGGCAGTTCGCCGGCTTTACGCCAGCCGCATCCTCCTCCGAAAACGTCGGTCAAAGTATATCGAACAAAACGCGCCTGCACAGCCTCGGCAGGAATAACCGCTACGGGCGATTTCAACTCCTGCACGCAACATTCTATCTGGGACAAAGGCGTCGAAGTCCACACGAGGATTTGCGCCGAAACGCGTTCGCCCTTCCATGCGTAGAGTTTCTGCGATTTCGTAATCGCAATATCGGGTTCTTTATACTTGGCGTAACGAGTATTCACAGAACCAAACGAAACGTTAAAACCTGTCGAACGCCATACCGCCGTATCGGGGTGAGGGTCGGCGTTTTCGGCAAATGTGTTACATTCTTTTTCCGCCATTTTTGGCGCGCATCCGATTATTAATACGGATAAAAATAAAATTACTTTCTTCATGTTGTACTTAATATATTTAACGTTTAATATTTATTGATAATAATTCATCCACTCTTAACTCTTAACTCTTAACTCTTAACTCTAAAATCCTGCATCCGACGTTTTTCCCCGAAAAAGCGATGCCCAGGAGAATAACTTTTCCAAGATATTGATTGTAATATCGTCGGTCGTGAATCTGTTTCATTGCCTCGTTAAGGAGGGTATCGATTTTTGTTTCGGCATGATATTTTATTTCGGCGACAACGGTTACCCCGGGCTGTTCCCAGACAGCGTCGGCACGACCGAAATTATTTGAGGTCTCGCCGTGGATATTGAAGCCGAGCAAACGCATCCATATCAGCATCATCGAATGATAATACGCTTCGTCGGTTTTGTGGATTTCGTACGGGACGGTGGCAACCATCGCTTCGAGACTGCGCGCGAAACCGGCTTCGTCGCAGGTGATTATTTGTGTTTCCATTATTTTGCGCAAGTTTCCAATCTCGTAGCTTTGATATTTGCCGTAGGCTTCCAGCAAACATGTCATGAACGCGTTGTTTACTTCCATATTCGGCATGCCAAGCACGTAACGCGGAATCATGTCGACCCGTTCTTTCTGTTTGATTGTCAAATAACCGGTTTGAAACAGCAAAGGTATTTCGTTTATATCCGGAGGATTATATCCTTGGAATACACTGTTGTCGACGGCTATGTTTTCCATTACTATATTCGGATTGTTTCGGCGTTGAATAATATCTATCAGGAAGGTGGGAGTACCGGTAGCAAACCAGTAATCAATCAATTCCCTGTTTCTGAAAAAATTCATTGTAGAATACGGATTATATACGGAAGTTTTTCCATCCCAGGTGTAACCGTTGTACCGGTAACGTACGGCATCCATGATTTTTTCCTTTGTCATTTCCAAATATTTGGAGGCTGCGTCAATATAATCGGAAAAATTACTTTCTAATTCTTCCTGCGTATATCCGCAGATAGAAGCGAATTGCTTGTCTAAAGTGATGTCGGTAAGATTGTTCAACGCCGAAAAAACCGACAGCCCCGAAAATTTTGATACTCCGGTAATAAAAACGAATTGCAAATATTCATCGACGGCTTTCATCACCTGATAAAAATCGTGTACCGCTCTGCGAATAACATCCAAGTCGGGGTCGAACAGATGACTTGTTACCGGCTTGTCGTATTCGTCTATCAGTATGACGACATTTTTGCCGGTTTGATTACATAGAGTGTGAATCAAGTTGTTGAAATAGTCGATAGCTGTTTCTCCTTCAAGCGTTACTTGATATTCCTTTGCAATGTTGCGCAAATAGTTGCATAAACTGCTTTTCATTTCTTCCAGTGTAGAATGATTGATGCGCGTCCAGTCTATACGGATAACCGGATACTGTTGCGACCAGTTCCAATTGTTGTAAATATAAAGACCCTCGAACAATTCTCTCCGCCCCCTGAACAATGCATCCAATGTGCTTATCAGAAGCGACTTCCCGAACCGGCGCGGACGCGACAGAAAATAAATCCTTCCTTCCGATATGAGCCTGTGAATATTTTCGGTTTTATCTACATATACACAGTCTGTTTTACGTAAATTTTCGAACGATTGCGTTCCTAACGGTAACTTTTTCATGATATTGATGTCTTATTTGTTTACATTTTTTCAAAAAATAATTTTGGTGCAAAGATAATTCATTTTATTGAGAATCGTTATTCTTTCTCTCGTATTATAACTTTTAACAGTAGGTTCTACCGGGAATTGTATGGAAAAGCATTATATTTGTGACATGAAAAACAGATAAAGAAACATCAGATTTCCTGACCTCAATCAATATAATTATCCCGAATTTGCATATATACGCCCAAA
>JAIRLF010000038.1 GCA_031259655.1 Prevotellaceae bacterium | reverse complement strand
ACGGCAAATCCCGCAATCGGAATAAATTCGCCGAGATATTTGCCGAACATTATTTCGGCTATACCGCTTCCTCCGGGCGTAGGGCTTATCAACATCGCAACCCACATAACCAATTGACGCGCAAAGATTCGGAAGTGGTCGTGTACGGTAAAGAAAGCCAAAAACAGACAGTTGACAATCCAATAGCGCGATGTCCACGAAACGAAAGTAGTCAAAAACGCTTTAATCCAGAACGATTTTTTCTTGGATTTCAGTTCCGTAGAGCTAAGTTCTATTTCGCGTAAAGCCTTAACAGCTTTTCTTTTCCAGCGTTTCAGGAAGGGCAGTTTGAACAGTATAAATATCATTTTGCCCAATCCTTTGGGATTGACGAACATTCCATATATAAGCGCCATAACCCATGCAAATTTAATCATATAGCCAATCATGGCGAGCCAGAACATTCCATGCGTCCAGCCGGGAGAATCTTCTATATCAAAAAGTTCCGGAATCCCTATAATAAATATCAATAAGGGAAACATCAGCACGAAATACAATTCGTCCAACAAGGAGGTCATCATGACTATTGCCGAACTTTTACCGATTCCGATTCCTTCTTTGTGGACGTACATCAGCGCGACGCTTGTCCCGCCGATGGACGAGGGCGTTACAGCCGAAGTAAATTCCCAGAGCATAATCACTCTGAACGACTGTCGCCAGCTTAACTGATTTTCGGACAGCGTTCTGATACGCATGATATATCCGAAATCGCGTCCGCCGATAAAGATTATAGCCATGAGCAGCCAAAAAACCGAAAGCCATGTAAAATCTATTTCGTCGAATGCCGAAGGGTCAAACTCTTTCATGAACATATATGCAATTGCCACTAACCCAAAGAGTACGGGCAAAAATATTTTCCATGATTTTACTTTTTTAATCTCACTCATGACAACAAATTATATTTCGACTTCGGAATTAACTTTCGTATTCACTCGGATTTGATTGTTTTCTTCGTCAAATACGATTTCAAACAAATCGCCCACCATAGCTCCATCGCGTATAATCGCTTCGGCAAGATTGTCTTCGATATGTTTCTGGATAGCGCGTTTCAGAGGTCTTGCCCCGTATTGCGGGTCGTATCCCTGTCCGGCAATAAAAAGTTTTGCCTTTTCCGATATTTCGATTTTATATCCCGAGGCGTCTAAACGGTTTAAGAGGGAATCGAGTTCGATGTCCATGATTTTCAGTATGTCTTCGCGACGCAAAGGATTGAATATTATCAAATCGTCGATTCTGTTTAGAAATTCGGGTGCGAAATTACGCTTCAAAGCCTTGTCGATAATGCTTTTGGCATTATTGCGAATCGATTCTTCGCTGTTCATTGCTGTGGCGAAACCGATTCCCTGACCAAACTCTTTTACTTCGCGGCTTCCGATGTTTGAGGTCATTATCACGATAGTGTTTTTGAAATCTATTTTTCTGCCGAGACTGTCGGTCATTTGTCCTTCGTCCAAAAGTTGCAGCAGGATATTAAACACGTCGGGATGCGCTTTTTCGATTTCGTCCAAAAGGACAACAGAATAAGGGCGGCGTCTCACTTTTTCGGTCAATTGCCCGCCTTCTTCGTATCCGACGTACCCTGGAGGCGCTCCGATAAGCCTGCTGACCGCAAATTTCTCCATATATTCGCTCATGTCGATACGAATCATATTGGCGTCCGAATCGAACATGTACTGGCTTAGCACTTTGGCTAACTGCGTTTTTCCTACGCCCGTAGGACCAAGGAAGATGAATGTGCCGATTGGTTTCATCGGGTCTTTCAGCCCTGCCCTGTTACGTCGAATGGCTTTAACGACCTTTTCGACAGCCTCGTCCTGACCAACGATTTGACTTTTTAAGGCTTCGGGCATCTCGAGGAGACGCTCGCCTTCGCTCTTGGCGATACGCTGAATCGGGACATTGGTCATCATGGCGACAACTTCGGCAATATTGTCTTCATTAACGGTTTGACGATTTGTATTCAGCTCTTTTTCCCATGTTTTACGGGCTTTGTACAACTCTTGATTCAGTTTCTGTTCGACATTTCTCAATTCGGCGGCGTCTTCGTAATTTTGCGTTTCAACGGCTTTTTGTTTAATGTCGTGGATTTCTTCGATTTGACGTTCGATATCCAATATCGTCTGCGGGACTTTAATTTCGGAAATATGCACTCTTGAGCCGGCTTCGTCCAAAGCGTCAATGGCTTTGTCGGGAAACATTCTGTCCGAGACATAACGTTCGGTGAGTGTTACGCAGGCTTTCAACGCTTCGGGCGTATATGTAACATTGTGATATTCTTCGTATTTATCTTTTATTTTGTCGAGTATATCCAAAGTTTCCTTTGTCGAAGTGGGGTTCACCAATATTTTTTGGAATCGTCGTTCGAGTGCGGCGTCTTTTTCGATATGCTCGCGATATTCGTCGAGAGTGGTTGTCCCGATACATTGCAATACTCCGCGTCCAAGAAACGGTTTCAGAATATTGGCGGCGTCGAGCGAGCCGGGAGAGCCTCCCGCGCCTACAATCGTGTGAAGCTCATCGATAAACAGTATTATTTCGGGATGCTTTTGCAGTTCCGACAGAATGGCTTTCATCCGTTCTTCAAATTGCCCGCGGTATTTTGTCCCTGCGACGATTGAAGCTATATCCAAAGCGACAACCCGTTTGTTTAACAGGATTTTCGGCACTTGCTTGTTCACGATTTTGAGGGCGAGACCTTCGATGATAGCAGTTTTGCCAACTCCCGGGTCGCCGATTAAGACGGGATTGTTTTTTTTGCGCCGGCTCAGGATTTGTGCAAGACGTTCGATTTCTTTTTCCCTGCCCACAATGGGGTCTAACTTGTTGTCGGCTGCGATTTTGGTTAAATCCGTGCTGAAATTGTCAATTGCCAGCGTCCCCGTATTTCTCGATGTCGTATTTATTTTTGGGGGGATTACTATTGCATCGTCGTCGTCATCGTCGTCGTCGTCATAGTTGCTGTTCAAATCGAACGTTTTTTCTTCGGTTAAATGCTTTTTTATCAAATCGTAGTCGATGGAATCGCGATTTAACTGCTTGGATACGTACGAAGTGCCTTCGCTCAGAATTGCAAGAAGCATGTGAATCGCTTTGATTTCCGATTCTTTCATCGAACGAACTTCTAATTGCATCTTCCTGAAAACAATATCCGCCCCTTTGGTCAAAAACAGGTTTCCCGTAGCCGTAATCGCCGTATTTATAGCCGGTCCGCCTTGACTCGTTGTCCGTAATTGATTTTCTACTAAAGATTTATACCCATCTACATCAATATCCAGCTCTTGCAGTAACCGGTATGCATCATTATCCTTATGCCGAATAATACCCAAAAAAAAGTGGTCGGGCGAAACTACATTGTTCCCCATTTTGATCGTGTATTCCCTGCTGTAACGAATAATCTCACTTACTTCCGTTGATAATTTTTTTAATTCCATAACTTATTAATACCTTCAAAAACAACACGCTAACTCGCGCGTGATAAGTAAAACACTATACAATAATCG
>JAIRLF010000192.1 GCA_031259655.1 Prevotellaceae bacterium | reverse complement strand
TTGCGGGCGTTGAGGACGTCCGACAATTTGAAATGCGCACTTATTGTGACCCCGGCAGGACTCAAACCTGCGACTTTCAGAACCGGAATCTGACGTTCTATTCAACTGAACTACGAGGCCATTAAATTTCGGTGCAAATATAACGCATATTTATCACATATACCAAATTTCACTCCGGACAGTTCTCAACAAATACTGCTATATAACTCTGTTACAACTAAATTTCGAATAGAAACAAGTTCATTGAAAGACGAGTTCGTATGGATGAAATGACGATAGCATAAACAAATATAAGTCATTTTCAATCAATTTTCACATGTTTTTCCGCGTGATAGCTGCTTCGTACCAAAGGACTGCTTTCGACATGCGCAAAGCCCTTTTCTTTGCCGATTCGTTGATATTGGGCAAATATTTCGGGATGCAGATATTCTGCGACCTCAATATTGGCTCTTGACGGTTGAAGATACTGACCGACAGTCAATACCGCGCATCCGGCTTCACGGAGGTCGTCCATCGTTTCGATAATTTCGTCGTGTGTTTCGCCAAGTCCCAGCATAATACCCGATTTCGCAACGATACCGTAATCGGCTATTTGCCTGATTACTTCTAACGACGTCTCGTAAGTTGCCCGGCTCCGTATACTTTTAGAAAGCCGTCTGACAGTTTCGAGATTGTGTGACACAACTTCGGGATGCGCGTCCATGATTAAGCGTATCAACTCCTTCCGTCCTTGAAAATCCGGTATCAGGACTTCCATTGTAGTATCCGGATTTTTCGCTTTGACGGCTTTAATAACAGCGACCCAGTGCGAAGCGCCCAAGTCGCTCAAATCGTCACGGTCGACAGAGGTAATCACAGTATGTTTCAGACGCAAAGCCTTCACCGATTCGGCAATATTTCCGGGTTCTTTCGGGTCTAATGGCGCCGGTCGTCCGGTTTTCACATTACAAAATTTGCAGGAACGAGTACACACGTCCCCGCCAATCATAAACGTCGCCGTTCCGCATTCCCAGCACTCATTACGATTGGGACACAGACCGCTGCTGCAAATTGTATTCAATTGATATTTGCTTATTGCCGAAAGATTGCTTTGTGGTAATTTTATCTTCAACCATTCGGGTTTTCTTCTGTTGAGCATTACTTTATTTGATTAGTTGAAACATGATTTCGTCTTCTCTGCCGTTTGGCGTTTTATTCCAACTTTTTTTAAGTCCGCATTTTTCGAATCCCGCTTTTTCGAAACAATTGATGCTCCTGCGATTATTTGCCGAAATATTGCAATACAGTACACTAAGGTTCAACACAGTGAATGCATAGTCAATTAACAAAGCCAAAACTTCGGCAACGTATCCTTTGCCCCTGTTTTCGGGAGAATAAATCAATATTCCCAAGCCTGCTCTGCTATGAACAGGATTGAAATCGAACAAATCCACCGTCCCGATAACGTAGTAACCGCCGTTTTGTTTGCAATCTATCATCAGGCGTAATTGTTTGTTTGCGAATATATCGCCCTCCGAAAGGATATATTTTTCCAGTTCGAACCGCGAATATGGCGTGATGCTTTCGCCGACAGTCCATACTTCGGGGTCGTTTTCGCACAGGTATAGAAAATCTATATCCGAGGGTTCGACAGCCCTTAATCTCACAGTATTACCTTCAAGTTTCATTCTGTCCTTAATTCTTTTATCATTACGGTAAATCGACTTGCAATCCGGCGTTACATCTCCGTAATAAACGGATTATTAAGTCTCTCGCGACCTATCGAAGTATCGTAACCATGACCGCAATACACTTTTGTGTCGTCGGGCAAGGCAATCAGTTTCTTGAGACTCTCCTTAATTGTATCGTAATCGCCTCCGGGTAAATCCGTTCGCCCTATGCTTCCGGCAAAAAGAGTATCTCCGGCGATGAGAAAATTTCCGGTTTCGGAGTAGAAACATACCGAGCCCGGAGAATGTCCGGGCGTAGTAATCACCTTTAATTCGGAGTTTCCGAATTTAATAACCTCTCCGTTTTTGAGAAAATGAGCGGGAGGGTTTGGTTGTTCGCCCGAAATTCCGAACAGCGAAGCGCTCGCCGTAAAGCGTCTGATATTAGCCAATTCGCCTTCGGAAGCCCACACTTCCACACCGTATTCGCGGCAAACGAAGTTGTTGCCGAAAATATGGTCGAAATGGCAGTGCGTATTCAATACCGCCTTTGGTTTGAGAGCGTTATTGTCGATAAACTGCTTCAAAATGTTCTTTTCTAACGGTTTTTGACAACCCGGGTCGATTATCACACATTCTTTTGTTTCGTCGTAAATGATGTATGTGTTTTCCTGTATTGGATTGAATACTAATTTTTTTATCTCCATTTTTTATTCCGATATAAATTCACAAAAAACATTTTTTTGCCCGCAAATGTATACAAAATATGTTGAATAAAAGTAATTTCCCGCGAATTTCCTGATTGTTAGCCCTTGTCGAGAAACAAACGTTACAATAATCCGGATTGTTTCCTGCTTTGTTCCCTGCAAAATCTTTCATTCGTGGATTTTTTTCTCAGGGAACAGAAAATGTTTGTACTTTTGCCCTGTTATGAACATTGTAATAGTATCGGTTATAGCTTTTATAATTAACGTCTTCTTAGGTAGATGGCGTTTAAAATACCGGAAGTTCACATTCAAATGGTGGCTTTTGATTCACGCATCCATTCCGTTAATCATTCCTTTAAGGATTTGGCTCGATACTCCGGCAATCTGTATCCCGCTGTTTATCGGACTGGCTGTTGCCGGACAACTCGCGGGGAGAAAGAGTTAAGAACTAAGTCCCCCCCCATTCCAGAGGCTTATTCGAAATAGAATTTATTATGAAAGATGTAATTGGAAATGTTTAGATATTCCTGTTCGTTTCGGATGATGTGTTCGTAAAGATAGCAATTGTACTTCAAAGTACGGACGTAAGCAGAACCCTGTGGTCTTGATTTTTATTTTACGCACTTGGAAATTCGAAATTTTCATGTAATTTTGCACCGAAAATAATTTCAATAAATGTTTAATTAAATTTGTAAGAAAATGATAGAAAAGACAGAAAACAAGTATGCCGGCAACGCTCCCGCAGCAGGAAGTCCGGTACGAAACAGGCGGGACGGCAAAACGTCGCATACAGTTGGAACGCTTTTTTTCAATTTGATGATAATAGCTATCGCGTTATTTGCATCCTGTTCGCCTAAAAACAGCGAGCTGCAAGCGAAACGGACGGTTA
>JAIRLF010000186.1 GCA_031259655.1 Prevotellaceae bacterium | reverse complement strand
TTTTTTCATCGCTTCTTTTTCGTCTTGCACATCTTTATATGTGAGCTCTTGCGGAAGAATATCTACTGCCGTAACCTGCTGCTCAAGTATAGCGCTCAGGAAAAATTTCACTATCTTCATGTTCTCCATCAATCTTTTAAACACCGTATCGTATATCGGATTGGCGATGATAAACGGTTTAAATGCTTTTTGCTCTTTCTCTTTTGACGCCATAATTATTCTAATTTTATCTCGTTATTAAAACGCAAAATTATTAATTATTTTTGATTCTGTACAAAAAAATAATTTTGTCGTTCATCGTTCGGCTAAAATTTCGCCCTTTCGCGCCTTCACCCTTTCGCGTCCCGATATCATTCTTGAGACTGCGGAAATGTTTTTCTGTCAGATTGCAATAATCCGGGGACTAAATAAATGAAATGCCGCAAGAATGCGGACAATCTCATGACAAAATGTCGGAAAAACCCTCAGATTGCAATAATCTGGGGACTAAAGAAAAAAAATATCGCAAGAATGCGGACAATCTCTGACAAAGTGTCAGAAAATGTCCCAAGATTGCAATAATCTGAGGAAAAATAAAAATATATATCGCAAGAATGTGTGCAATCTCAGAGGAAATTTTTGAAATGCCTGCTAAATCTTTTGGCAGCCGAGCGATGCCCTTTTCTACACCTTTTGGGACTTAAATTGACGATGCGACAATTTGAAATACACTCCCCCATCGTTCGTCATTTTGGTATGATTTATAAATAAGTTACTTTTGCAGCGCATAAAGATTTGCTTTTGCATTGGATAATTTATGGTAAAAAAGTGAATTTATGCATATTAGTTATATTATTTGTATTTATATCATAATGAAAGAAATTGTTTTAAGCGGGATTCGTTCCACAGGAAATTTGCATATTGGAAACTATTTTGGAGCGTTGCGTAATTTTATTAAGATGCAGGACGAAAATAACTGCTTCTTTTTTATTGCCGATTTACATTCGTTGACCACGCATCCGGATCCCAATAATTTTCACGCGAACGTTAAAACCGTTTTAGCCGAATATCTTGCGTCGGGACTTGACCCCGAGAAGTCGGTTATATTTGTCCAGAGCACTGTCCCCGAAATTTCGGAGTTATACAGTTTGATGAACATGTGGTCGTATGTCGGCGAACTTGAACGCACGCCTTCGTTTAAAGAAAAGGTGCGTAAACATCCGAACAATGTAAATGCCGGTCTGTTGACCTATCCGGTATTGATGGCAACGGATATACTCATACACAAGGCAAACAAAGTGCCCGTAGGTAAAGACCAGGAACAGCATCTGGAAATGTCAAGAGTATTTGCCCGACGGTTCAACAATATGTATAATGTCGAATTTTTCCCCGAACCTTCGGCATACAATTTCGGGACAGAATTGATTAAAGTACCGGGACTTGACGGTTCGGGAAAGATGGGGAAATCCGAAGGTAACGGCATCTATTTGATTGATGACGAAAAAACAATACGCAAGAAAGTGATGCGGGCGGTAACCGACAGTGGTCCTGTCGACACGGGAGCTCCCATGTCCGAGCCGGTACAGAATCTTTTCACTATCCTGCAAATAGTATCCGACGGAGAAACAGTTCAGTTTTACAGAGATAAATATAACTCCGGAGAAATCCGTTACGGCGATATGAAAAAACAACTCGCCGACGATATCTGCAAACTGACTTTGCCTATACGCGAACGGATATTAGAGATACAAAACAACGACAATTATCTCACCGAAGTGGTGAAGTACGGAGCGGAAAAAGCCCGCGCAAGCGCTGCGAAAACTTTGCGGGGCGTAAAAGAAATTATGGGCTTTAAATGGCTTTAAAGAGTTATGAACTAAGAGCTAAGAGTTATGAATAAACGGTTGGCGACAGCTAAATCTAAAATCTAAAATCAACAATCGTCAATCTAAAATCGTCAATTATTCGTACCGTTTTGCCTGTATCGTTCCCTTCAGCAGCATCAGACCGTTATAAGCTAAGGCAGACAGCTCATCTTCGCCAGGGTATACTATTACGGGGGCTATAAATTTCACCATTTCGGCGATATAGTCGCAGATATACGGGTCGTTAGCAATACCTCCGGTTATCAGGATTGCGTCGACATCGCCTTTGAGGACTGCCGCCATTGAGCCGATATACTTAGCTATTTGATAAGCCATTGCGTCGATAATCAATTTGCATTGACTGTCGCCGTTTTCCGCTCTGTTTTTGACTTCGAGATAGCTGTTCGTTCCGAAATAAGCCATAAATCCGCCTTCGCCGACGAACATTTTTTCGATTTCGTTTTTGCTGTATCTACCGCTGAAACAGATGTCCACCACTTGTTTAGCGGGCAGGCTTCCCGAACGTTCGGGCGAAAGCGGACCGTCGCCATAGAGTGCATTGTTGACGTCAATGATTTTCCCGCGATGATGTGCGCCGATTGAAGTTCCTCCGCCGATGTGCGCTATTATCAGGTTAATATTTTCGTAGGCGTTGTTGACGGACATTGCATATTTGCGGGCAATAGCCTTTTGGTTCAGTGCGTGAAATATCGGAGTACGTTTAAACGCGGGGTGTCCGGCGATTTTCGCGATATCCTGCATCTCGTCAACGACGACGGGGTCGGCGATATACGCTTGTCCGGCGGCAGTTTGTCCGGCGAGGTCGGCTGCAATCAATCCGCCGAGATTGCTTGCATGTTCGCCCATCGTGTTCGACGACAGGTCTTCGAGCATCCTGCCATTGACTTCGTACACTCCCGAACGGACGGATTTGAGCAATCCGCCCCGCGCCATGATTATGTCGACGTCCGACAGCGAAAAATTCATTGCATCAAGTTCTTCGAGGATAGATTTTTTGCGATATTCATACTGTCCCGTTATATTTCGGAAACTGTTTAAGATACCGGCGTCATGCATTATTTTCTTTATAAAAACAGGATTTTCGTTATTGAACAGTCCTATTTTCGTTGATGTCGAGCCGGGGTTTATAGCCAAAATGTAATAATTATCCATATCAAACAGCGATGTATTTACAAAAAATAAAGAATAAATTTTAAGAAAAAGCGATGAACCTGAATCCGGTTCATCGCTCAATTAATTCATCACTAACAAACGTTTTACAGTTTGTTATTAATGAACCGCTCCTCAACCTTTTCCCAGTCCAAAACTTTCCAAAAGTTTTGGACATAATCCGCTCTCCGGTTCTGATAGTCTAAATAATACGAATGTTCCCAGACATCGCAGCAGAACAGCGGCAATCCCGTCCTGCTGTGAACAGGGTTTCCGGCGTTCGGTTCCCGACTGAGTTCCAAACTGCCGTCATCTTTTTTGTATAACCATGCCCAGCCCGAGCCGAACAGTGATATTGCCGCCTTGCCGAACTCTTCCTTAAACTCGCCGAACGAACCGAATCTCTTCCGTATCGCTTCCAGTAATTTACCCGACGGTTCGGACTTCGGCGACGGAGAAAACGATTTGAAGTAAATGTCGTGATTCAACACTTGTCCGGCATTGTTAAATATCGCGCCGTCCGATTCCCTGACTATGGTCTCCAAATCCGCGCTTTCAAATTTTGTTCCCTCAATCAATCCGTTAAGATTGTTCACGTAGGTCAAAAAATGTTTCCCGTGGTGAAACTCCAGCGTTTCTTTTCCGATTGCAGGAGCCAAAGCTTCAACTGCATACTCTAATTTTGGTAATTCAAATCTCATTTTATATACAAATTTTTAAAAAATACACTCTTATTTATTTAACATATATCTAAACAAATTTAACGGGGAAAAGTTTTATTAATGTCGACTAAAACATCATAGATATAATCTATAAGATAGGGACGGAATCGCCTCAAACCGTCTTGCATTTCGCAAATTGATTGTCGGGTAACGGCGCTAACGGCGCGAAAATCCTTATTAGCAAAATCAAAGAGATAGAGATGATTCCGGCGCTTTCATTTTGATGTTTTTTGCCAAGTTTTACGCAGATTTGACAGGTTAGATACTAAAAAGAACAGTATTGAAATACACCCTATTTTTAGAGGATGTATTTAATAATTGAGATATTTGAATTATTTTTGTCTCGGCATTTTATTTGTCATGTTTGTAATAATGATTTGATATAAAATACAATGAGACAATTTATTTCGTTTATACGCAAGGAATTTTACCATATTATGAGAGATAAGCGCACCGTTCTCATACTTTTGGGGATACCTGTCATACAGATTATTCTTTTTGGTTTTGCCATTTCGACGGAAGTAAAAAATGTGCGTTTTGCCGTTTACGACCCGTCGAACGACGTTTCGACGCACAAAATCATCGACCGGTTTGCTGCAAATGAATATTTTACGCCGACAAAAAATTTGTCGTCCATATCCGAAGTCGAAAAACTCTTCAAAGAAGACAAAATTGACCTTGTGATAGTTTTCGAAAGCCGTTTCGACGAAAACATGTACCACAACGGCAAGTCCTCCATACAGTTAATCGTGGACGGAACAGACCCGAACGCAGCAACAATAATCTCGGGATACGCCAACAGCATCATAGCGTCCTGTCAGCAGGAAATAACAGGTGGAACAGCAATTCCATACTCAATTATTCCCGAAGTGAAACTGCTGTACAATCCGCACATGAAAAGCGCCTACAATTTTGTGCCGGGGGTTATGGGATTGATTTTTATGATTATCTGCGCAATGATGACTTCGATATCCATAGTCCGCGAAAAGGAACAGGGCACGATGGAATTACTTTTGGCTTCGCCCATCAAACCGCTGTTCATAATCTTTGC
>JAIRLF010000273.1 GCA_031259655.1 Prevotellaceae bacterium | reverse complement strand
GTGTTGCATATACTGTTTGACCGTAGACACAAGGTTAGGAATCAAATCGTATCTGTTTTTAAACATAACATTTACCGCGCCATCAGCATATTCGACCTGATTTTTACGCGACACTAAACCATTGTATATAAAGATATACACAATTAACAAAACTCCTGTAATAACAAGAAAAACAATCAATCCGGTACTCATTACATTTTTTTTTAATAATTAATAATGTGCAAAAGTAATATAAATTTACGAAACAAAGATTATTTTCCGAAAAATGAGAAATTCACGCTGCCATAAGAGCGTTGTCGGGTAAAGCATTCGGTTTCCGAAAAATTATTGTTCGACGAATGTTCGACTATCAGACATCCGCCTTCGTTAAGTAGCTTGTTTTCAATCACTAATTTGGGGATAAGCGCTATTTGACCGTTCGCATACGGAGGGTCGGCGAAGATGATGTCGTATGACTCGCGACAGAATTTGAGAAAACGGAAAACATCGTTCCGGATAACGTGTATTTGCTTAAAACCCAAGGTTTCGGCAGTCTTTTTTATGTAAACAAAATGCACTGATTCGATTTCCACTGTATCAATATGCGTACTTCCCCGCGAAGCAAATTCGTACGATATTTCGCCCGTTCCGGCGAAAAGGTCGAGGACTTTCACCGCGCTGAGGTCGAACGAGTTCTCAAGGATATTGAACAGATTTTCTTTGGCGAAATCCGTAGTCGGCCGGGCGTCGAATCCTTTCGGGACGGCAGGCAACAAACGTCCTTTAAATTGTCCGCTGATTATTCGCATTCGTGTAAAGACAGGAGATTGTAGTATTTCGTCGAGACTTCGGAGCCGAGCGCCAACGAGATTTTTCCGTTTTGTTCCTGAACGATAAGCGGAAAAAACTTCTTCAGTTTTTTGATTTCGCTGTTCGAAATATTTCCCGATATATATATAGGTATATCTTTAACGTTAAACTTATCGGATATAGCTGAAACGAAATAGATTATATCCTTGAGGTCAAATATTTCGAACGAATTGTTCAGTACAAGTTTGTTATCCCGAAATACGCTTACATCCATAAAATTATTGCAGAACACAATATTCATCCCTGTTTTGCAGTTGTTTATCCGGCGGATTACAGTATATGCCTGATTGTAAAATTCCGTTCTGCCGAACCGCGAAATGATTCCGGCTACAACGGGACTTGGCAGAGCATAGCAACAATAAGCCTCAATTTCGGAGATGTATTTGTAATGAATCTCGTCAAGTTCGTCGAGTTGAAAGAAGAACGAAAGGTACGATTTGATATTGTTTTCCGAAAAAACGCTTTTCGGGATGAGAGTGTTTTTTCGGGACGTAAACAGGCATTTGACGGGGCTGGCGACAGGTGCAAGATTGTCTGTCATCAGGTCTGCTATTCTGTTAATTTCTTTTGTCCAAATATCGCAGTCTGCAATATTCTCGGAATAAACAAAATGTTTCAATACGACATGCTTCTGTTTGACAGGGTCGTACATACAGAAAGAAAATCCATTCAGGCTTACCTGAATGGATAATCTGTAGTTTTTATTCTCTGTCAAACAGTAACTTTTATCAACATAATCAATGCCGGACTGCATCTAATCTCCTTGTTGATTTAATAATTTGTTACTCCCAATTACCCGCGTTGTTATTCGGTTGAGTTACACTGCCAACCTTAATTCCCGGGTACTTGTTCATGTTTTCCTGTTCATCGCTGAGATTGACAATCGCTTGTCTGTCCAATCCTTTAAGGTACACATCATTGTGGACGCTTGCCTCAAACAGCGGGATAACGACTTTCGAAATCGACATGTACGAAACTGCCTGCAATTGAAACGGTTCACGCACAAGCGGAACAATAGCTATGGAATCAATATTGAACCCTGCAACGTTTCTGAACAAGGAGTCTTTCACCGCAACTCTTATGGTATCGGTGTAAACCAACTTTTGAGCAACAGCGAGAGAATCATCCCAAGAACCAATCTGTTTCACGATTTTCAAACTGTCGTTCTTGTAAAAATTAATTAAGGTGTCAAACCCTCCACTATAACGACCATATCTGTCCTTATAGGCAACCTGCAGTTCACGAATATCTTTTAATCGCTGAACAACAAGTTCGTTACGATATTTAACCGCCTCTTTAAAACGAATAGGCTCCATTAAGCTATCGTATAACAAATAGGCTAAAACGACGACGATAACGCCAAGAATAATTTGAATAATAGTTTTCATTACTTTATTTTTGAATTACTTATTATATTTTCATTTAATATCATAAAATTTCATTTATATTTGCGCAAAGTTATACAAAAATATATGAAACGTATTATTTTTAGATTATTTTTTTTGTCATGAATGTCGAACTTATTGTAAATCTTATAGAAAGTAAACTAAAATTTATTCTTACATCCGACCAAAAAAACTTGGTTTGCTCCCTTTCAAAATTCATTTTAGACCCAAATACGCCGATTTTTTTGTTGAAAGGATACGCCGGAACGGGCAAAACTTCGATAATCGCGGCTTTGGTGCAAAGTTTATACGAAATAAGGATTAACACGGTATTGATGGCGCCTACCGGACGAGCGGCGAAAGTATTGGCTTCGTACGCAGGCGTGCAGGCTTTTACTGTTCACAAGAAGATATACAGGCAAAAGTCTGTCGAAGAACAGTCGGAGTTCTCGCTCGCTCCAAACTTGTACAAAAACACTGTCTTCATTGTAGATGAGGCTTCCATGATATCGGGAAATTCGTATGAACAGTCGATTTTCGGTTCGGGTAACCTGTTGGAGGACATGATGACTTATATCAAGAGCGGCGCAAGATGCAAGCTTGTCATTGTGGGCGACAGCGCTCAGCTTCCGCCTGTCGGATTCGGTTTGAGTCCGGCTTTAGAAGCCGACAGACTTGGATATTACGGCGAATGCATGAGCGCCGAATTGAAAGAAGTTGTCCGACAGACCAACGAATCGGGTATACTGTTCAACGCAACGCAAATCAGGAAACAGATTGAAGCCAACGATGTCCGTTTCCCCGAATTTAGAACCGATTTTCCTGATATCACGAATATTACAGGCGCAGATTTGGTCGAAACTCTCTCGGATGCGTACACTAAATATGGAAAGGAGGAAACAATTGTCATTTGCAGGTCGAACAAACGGGCAAATAAATATAACGAGGGCATAAGGAACCGAGTCTTGCTCATGGAAGACGAAATCGCTTCCGGAGACAGAATTATGGTCGTCAAAAACAATTACAAGCTGTCCAAAGACATAGAAGAAACAGACTTTATTGCCAACGGCGACATGGCGACTATCCGGAGAATACGAAAATATCATCAACGCTACGGACTGCATTTTGCCGATATGATATTGGAATTTCCCGATTATAACGGTCTCGAATTAGAAAATAAAGCGATTTTGGATACTCTTGCGACAGAATCGGCTTCGTTGTCCGCCGAAATGAATAAACAGCTATTCTACAGCCTTGCCGAAGATTATGAGCATATTACAAACAAACGACAAAGATATAAAGCGATAAAAGAAGACCCGTTTTTCAACGCTCTGCAAATTAAGTTTGCATACGCCGTCACATGCCACAAATCGCAAGGCGGTCAATGGGAATGCGTGTTTTTGGACTGTCCCTATTTCCCCGACGATAACCTTACTTTCGAAGACCTGAGATGGTTCTATACCGCCGTAACCCGAGCTTCGAAACAACTCTATCTGGTGAACTTTAACCGGAAAGGTTGAATCTGAGTAATCTGCGGGCGGTCTTAAACAGCCGAGGGCGTCGAAAACTTTAACCACAAAGAACGCAAGGTCAAGGGCGTCATTTGTAGAGACGCAATATATTGCGTCTCCACGTCGATTATGGTTAAAATTCTGTAAATTCAAAATCCGTGAAAATCCATTAAATCGGTGTCATCTGCGTTGCTCAATCATCTGCAAATTCCGATACTGATTTCAAAATCTGTGAAAATCCATTAAATCTGTGTCATCTGCGTGCAAATAATTTTAACACGCGACATATTTTCCCCCCCCATTCTTTCCCTCTCTATTTCAGAACATTAGTCGCCTTTAAGTTCGGCAGGGAGGACTTATTTTTGTTAAAAAATACAAAAAAATAAAAAATTTGAAAGTTATTTGAATAAAACATTATATCTTTGCGCCGAATTTCGAATTGGCTTTAACGATTCATTGGAGTATATAAGAAGATTATTTAAGAGGTTAAAAAATAAAAGTTGGTTAAAAAAAAACAAGTAATGAAAACAGTGATGCACATTTTTGTCAAA
>JAIRLF010000224.1 GCA_031259655.1 Prevotellaceae bacterium | reverse complement strand
GCGCGAAAAAATCTCCCTTACGACACCGACGGAGCCGTAATCAAAGTCAACAGTCTCGCCTTGCAGAGCGAGATGGGTTTGCGGGCGAAATCTCCGCGTTGGGCTGTCGCCTACAAATTCAAAGCCGAACAGGCATTCACGCCTCTGCTGTCTATTGATTATCAGGTAGGACGGACAGGAGCCATAACTCCCGTCGCCAATCTTCAGCCGGTGCAATTAGGGGGGACGACAGTCAAAAGAGCGTCCCTGCACAATGCCGAACAGATTGAACTCCATGATATTCGCCTCGGCGACACTGTCATCGTCGAAAAAGGCGGAGAAATAATCCCCAAAATAGTCGGAGTCGACAAAGCCAAACGCCCCGAAAACAGTGAACCGCTGATATATGCGACTGTTTGTCCGGTATGCGGGACAGAATTGCTGAAACCCGACGGAGAAGCAAAACACTACTGTCCGAACGAATCCGGCTGTTCGCCTCAGATTTTGGGTAAAATCGAACATTTTGTCAGCCGCCGAGCGATGAATATCGAAGGAATCGGCGAAGAAACAGCCGATTTGATGTTTGAAGAAAATCTCATCCGGAATATTGCCGACATCTACGATTTGACAAAAGAGCAAATCGTTCGCTTGGAGCGCATGGGCAGCCGTTCCGCCGATAACATCATCGAAGGAATAGCCAAATCGAAAGAAGTCCCGTTCCCGAGAGTCCTGTATGCCTTGGGGATACGATATGTCGGCGAGACGACCGCAAAGAAAATCGCTCTGGCATTCCGTTCGTTAGACGCCATACGCAACGCCTCTTTGGACGACCTGCTGCAAGTAGACGAAGTCGGCGACAGAATCGCGCAAAGCATAATCCAATATTTTGCCGACCCAAACAATGTCGCTATTGTAGAGCGCCTTAAAGCGGCAGGCTTAAAATTTGAAATCGAAACCGCCGACAACGAAATTTTATCGGACAGGCTGTATGGCAAAAACATAGTCGTTTCGGGAAATTTCAGCCGTCCGCGCGACGAATTGAAACAGCTTATCGAACGTCATGGCGGCAAAAACGCATCCGGAGTTACTTCAAACACAGACTATTTGATTGCCGGAGACAAAATGGGACCCGCAAAATTGCAGAAAGCCGAAAAACTTGGCGTGAAGATTATCAGCGAAAATGAATTTTTAGCAATAATAAATGAACCTTCCTGACATAAAAAAGTGTACTTTTGCAGTCGAATAAAACAGGTATAAAAAAATGTTGCGTTACGATAAAATGATTAATAAACGATTGTGTTTTAGCCTTCTACTTACAGGATTACTCTTGATTTCGCAGGTTTCTTTTGCACAGAGAAACCCGAAATATGAGAATGTTGTCAAAAAAGTGTCCGAATTAAGCAGGGAAGAAGCTTTTGGCGAGTACTCCGATTTTCTCAGTTTAAACCCCTTTATCGAAAGGGCGAATCTCTACTATCAATTAGCCGAACTCGCTTCGTCTATCATGAAGGATTTGAATCCTTTAACGGATTATCACCGGATTAAAAGCCTGTACGATGCCTCGGACAACTATTATCTCATTTGTGAACAATACATCAATGATAATGAGGCTCGTAAAGACCAATCGCTTTTCACTTTGGTACATGCTTCGCAACGGCGGTTGTCGGCGCAGGACGTCAGTATGTACATAAGGACAAAACGCGGCATCGATTCGCTGTTTTTCGCCGAAATAGCCGAAAATTTCAAATCATACACTGCGGTGATAGATGCATATTACGATTGTATGGATATTTACAGAAATATCTGCAAAAACAACCGAAATATCAACGACTTGTATGTCAATTGGGATGACAGTAACAAGTCTTTGTCGCTGTTGATAAACAAGTTCGATTCGGTTTTATACCTTAAAAACCTGCTCGCCGGCAACGATAAAATTTCCAACCTCAATTTTACTTATAAAAATATAGTCAATTTCAAGATAGACGGATTTTCGCCGGCTGATTTTAATGCTGTTGCGGAATTATGGGATTACAAATCATGGGCTGTCCAACAACAGGTATATTACGACGAAACAGTGCGTCGGACGGTCAATAAAACCAAAATAGTCGAGCAAAAACTGGATATGCACATCCGCGACATCAACGAATCGAAAGCGCCCTTTCCCGCAGAAAGTTACGCAAATCGTGATTTAATGGAGGAATTAAGAAATTTGCAGGACATCACGCCTTTATATCTGGATATCGAACGGAAATACAGGATTATAGATTTTCTGAATCTGGTGTACGACGAAAGAAATACTCCCGTTACAGACAATTATTCGCTTATCAATCAGACTGATTACATCTATTCGCTGATAAAAGCGTATTCCAAATTATTGGCTGTTGATAAGAAAATGGAAGCCAAATATCCTTCGATGAAGAAAACGTCTCAGGAATCGGTTTACGGCCTGTATCACAGTAGTATTGAGAATTATAAACAATATGTCGTTAACTCCCGAATTTCGGGAAAAGACGATAATTTTATCTACAACAAGGCTAATATTCCCAAAATCTGCGGTTCGGGTTTTTATCGACCGTCCAGTTCGGGATATATTGTTAAAAACATATTGCAAAACGACGACGGAAGCGTCTTTCTCGGAGGCGCATCCATCAATCAGCAAGGATATTCGATTGCTTTTACGGCGTACAGCGCCGACGCTAAAAACATAAACTGGCTGAAAACCATTGATGTTTCCAAGATAATGTATGACGATTGTTCCATGTCTGTTTGCAGTGTGCCGTCGGGAGCAATGAGTCTGGTCAGTTCGAAGAACGTTTCGGACCCCGTTTTGACGACACAAACAATTGTAACGTATGATATTAAAGGAACGGAAAAACAAAAAATCACGCTTCCCGAAAAAAACTTCCCGCTGGGGCGAAATATCCGGTACGACGAAATATCCGAAACAAAACTGCTCTCTTTCTATGGAAATACCGAAGAATGGTATCGCGACAGCATACTTATTGTGCAACAGCTTACTAACGACAATCAGCAGAAATTCCGTTCCGATATTAAACTTAGCGGAGAATTGCTGAATATTTTCCCTTCCAATAACGGAAGTTTCATATTATTCGGCAATTACGTCGAACTTGATGTTTTGGACAAAAAAGAAAACGCCACGCTTGGAATATTCTCGTTGATAATTAATTCCGAAGGAAAAGTCGTAAAAAAATCGGTATATCCGTCCGATAATCCACGATACGGAATTTGTATCAACCGAATCTCTCCCGAAATGTTTCTGATTTCGGGCGCAAGCGGCAGCATCCGCAAAAACGATGCAAATCTACAGCCATCGGAAGGCGAACCTGTTGTTATTCTGACATCCGGAAACGGCGATTTGATATACGATTACAAGAAAATGTAAAGAAGATGAAAATCCCGGAATTTACTGAAAAATTCAAAGAAATAAAAGCAAAAGGTTTCGTGCCGACAATGCGAAAAGGACCAACCGGAATTGGTTATACTTTGGAAACATTGCTCGGAATTAGCGAAAACAACGAGGCTCATCCGGATGTCGAAGGTGCAGAACTGAAAGCCCACAGAACAAAAGACAACAATTTAATCACGCTTTTCACATTTAATAATAAAGTTTGGAAAATGTCGCCATTGGAAGCCGTTAAAAAATACGGCTCACTTGACAAATACGGCAGACAGGGTCTTTATTACACGATGTCGCTCACACCGAATAGTGCGGGGCTTTTTCTTGATGTACAAAAAACAGAAATCTCTGTTCGGCATATTTCGGGCGATGTTATTGCAACTTGGCAACTGCAAACACTCGCCGACAGATTTATGCAGAAACTACCTGCATTACTTTTTGTCTCTACTTTTACGGAAGAACGGGCAGGCATAGAATATTTTCATTACTATCGTGCGCAACTGATGAAAGGCTCTTCGCCCGAATTACTCGCAGAGCAATTCAGAGCCGAAAATGTTTTGGTTGATTTGCGTTTGCATGATAAAAGTACAATAGCTCGAAATCACGGTACCGGTTTTCGTACTTACGAAGACAAATTACCTTTGCTTTTCAATGATATTCAAGATTTATAATTATGTATAAGGTAGTTAGAAGCACAAAATATGATTTTATCGGGCAGTCTTACGCAACGGTTTATCCCAATTTGCACAAGTATCCCGCCACGATGTTACCTCAAATTGGTATTAAAATCCTAAAAGAATTAAATATCAAAAGCGGGCGACTTCTCGACCCTTATTGCGGTTCGGGTTCGTCATTTGCAAGCGGCTTAGAATGTGGTTTGACTGAAATGTATGGTTTTGACATTAACCCTTTGGCTATTTTGATTTCAAGTGTGAAATTCACAAAAATATCTATCAACGAATTAATCGAAACAAGAAGAAAATTTAGAAACAACCTTTTTGATTTTCTAAAAAACGAAAATAATGCACACAAATTGCCACGTCCGCAAATCACGAACATTGATTTTTGGTTTTCAAAGGAAGTAATTGAAAATTTGACTGCAATAAAATATTTCATAGATAAAATTGAAAACAAGCAAATTAAACGATTTTTCTTAATCCCATTTTCAGAAACCGTTCGTGAATGTTCTTACACGCGAAACAATGAGTTTAAGTTGTTCCGAATGAAAGAACAGGATTTGTTAAGTTTTAATCCGGATGTTATTGGCGTGTATTTCAAAAAAATAGAAGACACTTTATTTTTGTATTCAAACTTTTACTATCCAAAATTGGAAAATGAGCCGAAAGTTGATGTGCAATACTCAAAATTTCAACCACAAGACGAGTTTTTTGACGTTGTTTTGACAAGTCCGCCATATGGCGACAGCCGCACAACAGTTGCTTACGGACAGTTTTCGACGCTTTCAAACGAATGGCTCGGAATAGATTATGCCCGCAAAATCGACGGAATGTTGATGGGTGGCGTGAAACCGAAAGAAAATATAAGAAAGGGAATTATTGCAGATTTTATTTCCGAAATAAGTAAAACAGACAATAAACGGGCATTGGATGTTTCTGCTTTCTACAACGATTTGGGTAGTTCAATCAGCAAGGTCGCCCGCAGTGTCCGCAAAGGCGGCAAATCAATTTATGTGGTTGGTAATCGCACCGTTAAAAACGTTCAACTACCGACCGACCAATTTATTGCAGAGAAATTTGAAGAAAACGGTTTCCGACATTTAACCACTTACAAGCGTGCGTTAAGCAGTAAATCTATGCCTTCGAGAAATTCCCCAACAAACGAGACAGGCAAAACGGTTGCTACAATGCTTTGGGAATATGTAGTAGTTTGCGAGAAAGTATAATTTACCAAAATCTTCAACGATACAAAAAAGCATTTCAAACCTGTACCCCGACGCCCGCAATACGACATTTTTTTAGAATGCGCTCGATAAGCTGAAAATTGATAAAAAACGACTAAAAACGTCCTTTGATACTTCAATTTTGTACTCACAGGCAAGACAATTTGTGATTTTTTTTCAATAGCAATTCTCTGATTGTATGAACAATGGTTTGTGCATAAAAAATATTTTTGAGGGAAAGTGAACATTGTATTAAAAAATATTATACTTTTACTCCCGTTATTATTATTTTTTGAATGTATTAATAAAGGTATAGTACAATGCAGATGGTTTGCTCAAATAGATTACAGATGAATCAGGTTCTAACTTGGTTTGGTACGATTTTTGCAGAACAGAACAGAACAGAACAGAACAGAACAGAACAGAACAGAACAGAACAGAACAGAACAGAACAGAACAGAACAGAACAGAACAGAACAGAACAGAACAGAAC
>JAIRLF010000213.1 GCA_031259655.1 Prevotellaceae bacterium | reverse complement strand
AAAGTTCAACGATAAGGAAGCCAATAAATATCTGACGAAAGAGTATCGCGCTCCCTGGAAGTTGCCGAAAATCTGAGCGATAAACACAATAGAACAATTGGAATGAAAAAGAAAAATATTGTTGTTCTCACCGGCGCCGGAATAAGCGCCGAAAGCGGAATAAAGACTTTCCGCGATTCGGGAGGTCTGTGGGAAGAATATGACGTCATGACGGTTGCAAGCATCGAAGGCTGGCGTAAAAATCCCGAGCTGGTACAAGAATTTTACAACAAACGAAGGAAAGAACTCGAAAAAGCCGCGCCTAATGACGCTCATAAAATCCTTGCCAAACTGGAAGAGAAATTCAACGTCGCAGTGATAACTCAAAACGTTGATAATCTCCACGAACGTGGCGGGAGCACTTCCATTATTCACCTGCACGGGGAGTTGACCAAAGCGCGAAGCTCAACAAACCCCTCGTTGATACGCGAAATCGGATACCGTGCAATAGAAAAAGCCGAAAAAGCCGAAGACGGCAGTCCGTTGCGACCTCATATCGTTTGGTTTGGAGAAGCCGTGCCGATGATAGAATCTGCCGCTGTAAAAGTTCGGGACGCCGATATCCTGATAATAACAGGTACGTCGATGAACGTATATCCGGCAGCGGGACTTGTCGAATATGCGCGCCCGGACATCCCTGTTTATCTTATCGACCCTAACGAGGTGAACTGGTCGGGCAGACGGAAAATCACGTTCATAAAAGAAAAAGCCTCGTCGGGAATGAAACGCTTATACAAGATTTTGACGGCTGAATGAAAAAGGCTTTATTCCTGATATACACCGGAAGTCCGGACAGTCATCGTATCTGGGATGTCATGATATATTTGTACCGGTTTCTAAATGACAGGCGAATAATATCGTTACCGCGTTTTTTCAGGTTGTTGATTGTGAGCAGGTGCATATTTTCCTTAGCTTCGTACGTGTCGTCGAAACGCTACAAATTGCTTGCCGGTCTCTATAAAGGCGTTTTCCCGCTTCCGTTCTACTGCGAATTTCTTAAAAACAGTCTTGCAAAAGAACTGGATATCGAAGTTTTTATCGGAATGTGTTTCGGGAAACCCTTGATTGAAGATTGCGTGCGAACTATTGTAGACAGGCGGATTTCAAAAGTAATGCTCATGCCCATGTATCCGCACTATTCGTCTTCGGCAAGCGGCATACCTCTGGAAAGAGCGTTGAAAAGTTTTTGCAAATATCCGGTTATTCCCGAAATCGTGAGCGTCAACTCGTTTTATAACGAAAAAGGTTTTATCAACGCTTTTATCGAAAGGATAAAAGAATACGATTATCAAAGTTTTGACGAAATTGTTTTTTCGTATCACAGTTTGCCTGAGGCTCATGTCTCGAAATGGGATAACCGTTATCCGGAAGAATGCGCCGAAACAACGAAACTTATCTGTAACGAGTTGGGTATAAAAACAGCTACGACCAGCTTTCAATCGCAGATGAGTAAAAAATGGCTCGGACCTGCAACAAAATCCGTTCTCGCCGAAATGATTAAAAACGGGAAAACACGGGCGCTTGTGGTCGCTCCTTCATTTGTCTCCGACTGTCTGGAAACAGAAATCGAAATTAATATCGAACTGAAAAAATTCTTCATGGATAACGGCGGTAAAGAATTGCAATTAGTGAAAAGCCTTAACAACCACCCGGCTTGGATTGATTTTATCGCGCAAAAATACCGGGAGTTGATGAAATAAATTCAATCTCCAAGCATCGTCGAATTGGTAGGGGGCTTCGGGCTGCGCCCTCGCAATGATGAAAGGACGGGTTTGTGACAATTTGAAATTTTCAATTGATATAACAGTTTTCGAGCAGATACTAATTACTGTATGTTTTCGTCTATAATTTTTTTAATTTCACAAAACACAAAACAGGATTATCATCATCTTCTATTTTCATTCCGAGATTTTTCCTTAAATATTCAAATGTTTGTCCGTATATTCCAAACACAAACCAATCGTTGTATTCTGAACATATAGTTTGTTGCGAAACATTTTTCTCGTTTGAAAATAAATTTTTGTAAGAATAGGTTTTTTTATTCTTTCTGTCATATATAATCTTCGAAGGCAAATGGCCTCCTTCGGGTTTGAAAATTATATAATTATCTGTTACTACCAATGACGATAACTGGGCAAGTAATCCTTTTCCCCAATATTCGCTTATATATTCATAAGAAGGTTTGTTTGCGTTGAAATCAATAGTGGTTGAGGATATTTTAATCTTTTCAGAGATATTTATACTGTACTCCCTGTTAAATTTACCATCTGCATAAGAATATATTGAATAATCAAATATTGACAGAAAGAATACCGTATCATTATATACATAAAAAGGTGTTCCGTACATATAAGATTCATAAGGTTTATATACTTCCATGTTTTGGGGATTCAGTCTGAAGTGAGAGTCGATAATGTTTTGATTTTTATCAAAAACAACCAACAAATCTTTTGTTAAAGTTCTTCTTTCACCAACGAAAAAATCCGACATTGGGTCTTTTGCGAAATAACATATATGTTCAGTGGATGGCATCCTTTTTTCCTCTAAAACACGTCCTGAAAAGTCATAATATATTATTTTTTGCGAAGTCACATCACATATAATTATTCTACGACCTTTTCTATCCAAAGTTACATCTCTAAGATGTACATATTCTCCGGGACCTTGTCCGACATTTCCAATTCTGTATAGAGGATATCCATTCAAATCATAAACAAATATCGCGTTTAACGAAATATCAACAATAAATAATAACGAATCTGTCATAAAAACAGAATTTATATATCTTATTAAAAATTTGTCATCAACAATTTTTAAAGGGACATATATGATTTCTTCTACTATATCGTCTTTATCTAAATATACAATATTCGAAGTCATATCAATAATCTCTGTATTTTCACAATTAACATTTCGTTTATTTGAACAACAAGATATTATCAACAATATTGATACAGTTGCAATAATTCTGTTCATGGCATATTTTATATTTTACTCCAACAATGTGGATAATTTAAACAATCCGTATCACTCGCAGAAAACAGTAACCGACGCCCACGCCTTAAACGGTGTTTCCTCAGTTGCCAAACAGTCGGCGGTTTCAACAAGCGCTTTCTGCTCTTTTGTTTCCCTGAATCTGTCCGGGAAAACCGCCCAAATAACTTAAAAATCCATTCCATACTTGTCAAAAAGACGCATCAAATTCAACGACAAAGGTAAATCATTGAATTTTGATTCGCAAATATTTTTAATTTATGGGTACATTTCAAATTGTCGCAATGACGAAAAGGTGGGGATTATTTCACTCCTCCCTCATGTTCGCAATGACGATGCGACAATTTGAAATACACCCTAATTTATCGTTTTAAAATGTGCATAAATGTGATTTCTGAGCAAAAAATCCCTTTCCCGTCTTTCGGAAGGACGGGATTTGTAATTTTTAATTAGTGAAAAAATTTAAAAAGAAATCATATTTTTTCTTAATTCCATTTTTATATGGTATGCTATTCTGTCGAGATTCCGAACTTCAGCGGAAGGAGTGAAAACAATTTGCTGTCCAATAGGCAATAAATCAACATAAGCAACATGTTCACAATTCATTTCTTTCAAAATATCGTAACATAATGCAGCAATACTATTAGAATTACGTATTACAATACTGTATACATTGCTGTTTTCATCGCAAACGCAGTTGTATGAGCAACTGTAACGCATTAATATACCCAACAAAAATGACATTTTTTGTTCCTTTGTTGAC
>JAIRLF010000114.1 GCA_031259655.1 Prevotellaceae bacterium | reverse complement strand
ATAATGTCGCCGGCATACCCGATGTTTGAAGTAAAAAACGAAAACGAACTTTCGCCCGAATATCTGATGATGTGGTTTTCACGAGAGGAATTTGACCGCGAAGCCGCATATTATGCTGTTGGTGGCGTGCGCGGCAATTTGCCTTGGAACAATTTTTTAGAAATGAAAATCCCCGTCCCCTCCATCGCCGTGCAGCGCGACATAGTAGCCCAATACAACGCCATCCAAAACCGCATCAACCAAAACAACGCCCTCATCGCCCGACTCGAACAAACCGCACAAGCTATCTATAAAGAATGGTTTGTGGATGGGGTGGACAAGCATTGGGGAATTAAAAAGTTGGGAAATGTATGTGAAATAAAAGCAGGTGGCGACAAACCAAAGACGTTTTCAGAAACGAAAACAAAAAAATGTTTTGTTCCGATTTATTCAAATGGAGTAACAAATGATGGACTTTACGGTTTTACAGATAAAGCAAACTATCCGAAAAACAGTATTACTATTTCAGCAAGAGGAACTATTGGATTCAGTGTTTTAAGACGAGAAAATTTTGATGCAATAGTTCGTTTATTAGTTTTAATTCCTAAAATTTCAAACTCTGCAATTTATTTGTGGCAAGCAATTAAGCAAGTCGAATTTGATGTTTCTGGTTCAGTTCAAAATCAACTTACAGTTCCGCAACTTTCAGTTATTGACATTTTAATTCCTGAGCAAAGAGTTTTAGATAAATATAACTCTATTGTTGAGATACTTTTCAATCAAATAGAACTCAAAAACCAAGAATCCCAAAAATTAGAGCAATTAAAGAGTTTGTTGTTGAGTAAATTAACCATTAAAAAATAGTTCAAATTATGACTGAAAAAGAAATATACCATACGTTTGAGAGTTTGCTTTGTCAGCGAAGTGAAAACGAAATTACGGAGTTTAAACATACTGAAAAGAATTACGATTTCAACAAGTTGGGCAAATATTTTTCTGCATTGAGCAATGAGACAAATTTGCAAAAATGCAGCGATGCATGGCTCGTTTTCGGCGTGTTTGAAAACAAAAAAACAAAGCAATTTGAGATAAACGGGACACCATTTCGTATAAATCAAGATGATTTACAGTCGTTGAAAAAGAAATTGCCGACAAAACCTCCAATCGTATTACTTTTCGAGGCATTTATTCGATCGATTATCCAACCGAACAAGGTAAAAAGCGAATCATCCTGTTCCAAATTCCACCTGCGCCACAAGGTATTCTTGTCGCCTTTGATGGACATTACTACGGTAGAGACGGCGAAAGTTTAGTTCCGCTAAACCTCGAAGAAATAGAGCGGATCCGCCATCAATCAGACATTTACGACTGGTCGAAAGAGATAATCCCCGAAGCCGCAATCGCAGATTTGGATGAACAGGCTATCGTAAAAGCCCGTAAAGAATTTCTGAAACGCAATCCGAAATACGCACGATGAAATTGATTGTTGGGACCATGCTAAGTTTTTAGCGAAGGCAAAACTGACCATAAAAGGCAAGATTACCCGAACCTGTTTCCTGCTACTCGGTAAAGAAGAAGAAGAACATTTCTTGGATTCTGCCGTAAAGATTCGGTGGAACTTAAAGACACTTAAAAATCAGGATAAAGACTACGAAGTTTTTTCGATTCCTCTGATTTTGGCTGTTGATGAAATCTATCTTAAAATCTGAAATACAGATATTTGCAGGAAGACACATTGTTTCCCGATGAAGTTTTGAGATACGAACCGTTTGTCATTCGAGAACCATTGAATAACACCATTACTCATCAAGACTACACCCAAAAAGCAAGAATTGATGTGGTTGAATTTGAAGACGACCATTTGGTATTCAGCAATTACGGCACTTTTCTCCCCGAATCTGTCGAAAATGTAGTGCGAAAAGATGAACCGGAAGAACGTTATCGTAACACTTTTCTTGTTGAAACAATGCGAAATCTTGACATGATAGAAACGCCAGGCGGAGGTATTCGCAAGATTTTCAATTTTCAACGCAGGCGTTATTTCCCTATGCTCGACTATGATTTGAGTAACGGCAAAGTGAAAGTAACCATTACCGGTAAAGTAATCAATGAGGATTTTGCCCGAATCTTAGCAAAGAATCCTGATATTGCTCTTGATGATGTTTTAGTCCTCGACAAAGTACAAAAACAGAAAACACTTACTGAAACCGAACTGAAATACCTAAGAAAAAATCGCTTTGTAGAAGGCAGAAAGAGTAACGTATATTTATCGTACTCGGTTATTAAGCCTACAAACGACGAAGGTCTGATGGCTGAATATGTGCAAAATAAAAGTTTCAACGATGAGCATTTCAAGAAACTGATTGTGGAGTTTATCAAAAAACAGGGTAAAACAAGTAGAAAAGGCATCGACAATCTGATTATTCCAATGCTTTCGGCAGTGCTGTCGGATGAGCAAAAGAAAAATAAGGTAACCAATTATTTATCGGCATTAAGAATGAAAGGAGTTATAAAAAGTGTTTCTTATGGTTTGTGGGAAATGGATAATTTAAATGAGTTTTAAGCGAGTTTTGGATGTAACAAATTGAATATAAGCAGATTAGTCGAATAGAAAAATGAGAAAGAAATGTATTTTAAAACGAGAAAATTAAGACAATGAAATACACCGAAGCAAAATTAGAACAATCTTTTGCAGAACTGCTGCAAAACGAAGGATACGCTCATTCTTTGGGCGAAACGCTGGTGCGCACCACCGACGAAGTACTGATTGAAAGCGACCTGTACGACTTTTTGCTTCGGAAATATCAGAAAGACAACATTACCGAAAACGAAATCAAACAAATCATACTCCAACTGCGAAGTTTGCCCGCAAGCGATTTGTACGAAAGCAATAAGGAATTTTGCCGGATGCTGTCGGACGGTTTTATACTCAAACGCGGAGACCGTTGCGAGAAAGATATTTATATTCAACTCATCGACTATACGGGCTTGGAAGAGCAACGCCGCGCCGGACCCGAAAACCTGCCAACCGTCGTGGCTGAACGGGAAGTGCAGTACGGCACACCGAAAGACAGGAACATTTACCGTTTTGTGACCCAACTCGAAATCACAGGCAACGAAAAACGGATTCCCGACGGCATCATTTATATCAACGGCTTGCCTCTCGTGGTGTTTGAGTTTAAGAGTGCAATACGCGAAGATGCAACCATTCACGATGCTTACACACAACTTACTGTCCGCTACCGCCGCGATATTCCGCAACTCTTTGTGTATAATGCTTTTTGCATCATCAGTGACGGAGTGAACAACAAAGCCGGCTCATTCTTTGCCCCTTACGAGTTTTTCTATGCTTGGCGGCGAGTGGCGGGATTGGCAAAAGACACAGACGGCATCGACAGTATGTTTACGCTTATTCAGGGCTTGTTGCACCGCGACCGCTTGCGCGATATTATCCGCAATTTTATTTACTTTCCCGACAGCAGCGGTAAAGACGAAAAAATAGTTTGTCGCTATCCGCAATACTACGCCGCAAGAGTATTGTTCGACAGCATAAAATGCGCTCAAAAACCGCATGGCGACGGCAAAGGCAGCACTTATTTCGGTGCAACGGGCTGCGGCAAAAGTTTCACGATGCTTTTCCTTACCCGCCTGTTGATGAAAAGTGAACATTTTGCAAGCCCTACCATCGTGCTGATTACCGACCGCACAGACCTCGACGACCAACTTTCGGCACAGTTCGTCAATGCCAAAGAGTTTATCGGCGATCACACGGTGGAAAGCGTGGAAAGTCGCGCTGACTTGCGGGAGAAATTGCAGGACAGACAAAGCGGCGGCGTGTTTCTTACTACCATTCATAAATTTACCGAAGACACAGAACTGTTGAGCCGAAGAACAAACATCATCTGCGTCTCGGACGAGGCGCACCGCAGTCAGGTTCGTTTAGACCAAAAAATCCGCGTTACCGAAAAAGGCGTGGAAAAACGTTTCGGCTTTGCCAAATACCTGCATGACAGTTTGCCTAACGCCACGTATGTGGGATTTACAGGCACACCCATAGACGCCACTCTCGACGTATTCGGCAAAGTGGTCGATGCCTACACAATGACAGAATCGGTGAAAGACGAAATCACCGTGCG
>JAIRLF010000045.1 GCA_031259655.1 Prevotellaceae bacterium | reverse complement strand
AAATCTGATTTTTATTGTAATTTTGCGACATGATTAGTGAAATTATACAGTTTAATTCGATATGCGTATCCATTGGAGAACAGACTTATAGCGGCGTGATTGCGGCTTTGGAAAAGGTTGATTTTGCCGAAATAAGGTTAGATATGTCGCGTATCACGAGTTCCGAAATAAGAACAGTATTTTCGTTGGGGAAACAACTTGTTGCGACGTGTCGGGAAGGTTTTTACGACAGAAACGAGCGTTTGGACAGGCTTATCGAAGCCGTCCGTGCGGGAGCGGCTTTTGTGGACGTCGAGACGGAAGCGGACGAGGATTTCAGAAAAGCCGTCGCAAAACAAGCCAAATTAAACAATTGCAAGTTAATCGTTTCGTATCACAATTTTGAAGAAACGCCCTCGTTGCTCGAAATGTGCGATATCGTCGATATTTGCAAAAAACAGGACGCCGACCTTGTCAAGCTCGTTACGACAGCAAAAAACAAATCCGATGCGTCGAGAGTATTGTCGTTGTACGATAAATATCCCGACACGAGTTTGGTCGCTTTTGCCATGGGCGCAGCGGGACTGATTACTCGCGTCGCCTGCCTCTTTTTGGGCGCGCCGTACACCTACGCCGCTGTTTCGGACGATAAACCGCTCGCCAATGGACAAATATCTGTGGAAAAGATTCAAAATGTGATGAATAATTTAAGATTTAAGATTAATGAGTGAGATAAAAAACATTGTATTCGATTTCGGCGGGGTAATAGTTGACATAAACAGGACTGCCGCTATCGATAAGTTTAAGGAAATAGGAATCAACAATATCGAAGAATTACTCGACCTGTACAGGCAAAAGGGAATATTCCGTAAAATCGAAGACGGAAGTATGTCGCGGGAAGATTTTTATGCGGAAATATGCCGGTTGACAGGAAAACGTATCGACGGCAAGGATATCGACCAGGGCTGGCTTGACTTTATTATGCCGGTCGAGCAGGCGAAACTCGATTATATCCTGAAACTTCGCGCGAAATATAAAATCTTGTTATTGAGCAATACTAACGATATAATTATGAGTTGGGCAATGTCGGAAAAATTTTCGACGAACGGAAAACCGTTAGACAGTTATTTCGACGAACTGTATCTGTCGTATAAATTAGGCTGTATGAAACCCGACCTCGACATTTTCCACATAATGATTAAATCATCGGGAATCAATCCTGCGGAAACGCTTTTTATCGACGATAGCGAAGCCAATATAACTTCGGGCAAAATATTAGGATTCAAAACTTTTTGGTTTAAAACAGAAAACCGTTTTTCGGAAATAGAAGACAAAATTGCATGTTATGGAAAAATTTGACCCTCGAAAAGAAAAAGAACAGCCGAATCCCGATTTCGAAAACAAAATTCGTCCTCAGGATTTCGGCGATTTTAGCGGACAGGACAAGATTATCGAAAATCTGAAAGTGTTTGTCAAAGCGGCTCTGATGCGAAAGGAAAGTCTCGACCATGTTTTGCTTCACGGACCTCCCGGTTTGGGAAAGACCACTATTGCCGGAATTATCAGCAACGAACTCGGCGTCGCGATGAAGACGACTTCGGGACCGGTGCTCGACAAACCCGGCGACCTTGCCGGTCTGTTGACAAATCTCGAAACGGGACAGGTGCTGTTTATCGACGAAATACACCGTTTAAGCCCTGTTGTCGAAGAGTATCTGTATTCGGCGATGGAAGATTTCACGATAGATATTTTGTTAGACAAGGGACCAAGCGCTCGTTCGATACAGATAAATCTCAATCCGTTCACTTTGGTTGGAGCGACGACCCGCAGCGGATTGCTGACAAGTCCTTTACGGGCGCGTTTCGGCATTCAGTGCCATTTGGAATACTACGATGCGGCGACTCTTTTCCATATCATCAAAAGAGCGGCGAAAATACTCAATATCGAAATCGAAGACAATGCCGCTGAGGAAATTGCCATGCGAAGCAGGGGAACGCCGCGTATATGCAACTCTCTCCTGCGGCGTGTCCGCGATTTTGCGCAGGTCAAAGGTTGCGGTGTGATAAATCTCGAAATCACCCGTTATGCTCTGGATGCTTTGAACATCGACAAACGAGGTCTCGACAGCATGGATAACAAGATTTTGACGACAATCATACACAAGTTCAAAGGCGGACCGGTCGGGCTAAACACCATCGCTACCGCCGTCGGCGAAGACGCCGGAACGATTGAGGAAGTTTACGAACCGTTTTTAATCAAAGAAGGATTCCTGCAACGCACTCCGAGAGGCAGAGAGGTTACTTCGCTGGCTTATTCGCACCTCGAAATCAAAAAAGGATTACAGCCGGGCGTTTTATTCTGAAAAAACATGAAAAAAACGCTCATTATCGTCAGACACGGAAATACTTTCGCTCCCGGACAAACTCCAACGCGGGCGGGAAAAAGAACCGATATTCCTTTAGTCGAAGAATTGAAAAGTAGAAATGCAGCAAAATATCTGTTAAACAAAGGTATCGTTCCCGACAGGATTTTCGCCGCTCCACTGAAAAGAACCATGCAAACGGCATGTCTGATTATCGACGAGATGAAATTGAACACAGCCCTTATTCCCGACAACAATTTTACGGAAATAGATTATGGCGACGACGAAAACCAAACCGAAGAACAGGTAAAGTATCGTCTTGGTTCGAAATATGTGGAAGATAACAATCTATCCGGCGTTATCGGCGAAACCGAGATAATGGAATACGGTAAAACAGTCATCGATTTGTGGAACGCCAAAGCAATCGTCCCAACAGGGTGGAATGTCGATGTGAAAGGAATAATATCGTCGTGGAA
>JAIRLF010000407.1 GCA_031259655.1 Prevotellaceae bacterium | reverse complement strand
ATTCAATTGTCGTATTATGAAGTAGCAGATGACGCCGAAGGCGTCGAATATGAATAACCCCGAGCAAGCGTAGCGCAGCTCGGGGACAACGCCAACCCCTCTCTATCAACCCTGAAAGGGTTGAACTACTACGTAGTTCGGAAGAGTAGGCGACTATACCCCGAGCTGCGCCGCAAACCAATCGTAAATCAGCAATCAAAAATCGTAAATCAACAATCAACAATCGTAAATCAACAATCAACAATCGTAAATCAACAATCAGCAATCGTAAATCAACAATCAACAATCGTAAATCAACAATCAACAATCAAAAATCAGCAATCAAAAATCGTAAATCAACAATCAACAATTGTAAATCACAAATCTTTTGTATCTTTGCGCCGATAATTTTTTCGTTAACGTGTTCATTTCGATGTATGAATGAAAAATAAGTATATAGATTTAATCGAACAAACCTTTGATTTTCCTCAACCGGAGTTTGAGGTGGTTGATAATGAGTTGTATTTTAACAATATCCCTTTGATGGATATCATTAAACAGTATAAAACTCCTCTGAAAATAAGCTATTTGCCAAAGATTAGCCAAAATATACAGAAGGCTAAACGTCTTTTCAATGTAGCGATGGCAAAAGTTGATTATCAGGGTGATTACAATTATTGTTACTGTACTAAAAGTTCGCATTTTGCTTTTGTTCTCGAGGAGGCTCTCAAAAACGACATTCATCTCGAAACATCCTCGGCGTTTGACATCAATCTTATTGAAGAATTGTATTCGCAAGGGCTGATTAATAAAGATAAGTGGATTATATGCAATGGCTTCAAGAAAAAACAGTATGTCGATAACATCGCGGGATTGATTAACAACGGATGGGAGAATACGATTCCGATATTCGACAATATGCATGAGGTTGATATGTTTAGCGAAGCGCTGGAAAAGCCGTGCCGGATAGGCATACGTATAGCCGCCGAAGAACAGCCGAAATTTGAATTTTACACCTCGCGACTCGGAATCAGATATATCGACATCCTTCGCTTCTATGAGGAAAAAATCAAAAACAATCCTTTGTTTGAAATGAAAATGCTTCATTTTTTTATCAATACCGGAGTACACGACGACGCTTACTATTGGAACGAATTGTCGAAATGCGTTCAGGTGTATTGCGACTTGAAAAAGATTTGTCCCACTTTGGACTCGCTCAATATTGGCGGCGGTTTCCCGATAAAAAATTCTCTTTATTTCACGTACGATTACGAATATATGGCTGAAGAAATCATCGCTCAGATAAAGATGATATGCACCCAAAGAGAGGTCCCCGAACCGAACATTTTCACCGAGTTCGGCAGTTTCACCGTAGGCGAAAGCGGAGCTGTTATCTACTCGATATTAGGCGAAAAGCAACAGAACGACCGCGAAAGATGGTACATGATAGACAGTTCGTTTATGACCAATCTCCCCGACACATGGGCGATTAAACAACGATTTATTCAGTTGGCGGTCAACCACTGGGATAAAGAATACCAGCGCGTCATGTTAGGCGGCTTGACCTGCGACAGCGGCGACTATTACAATTCCGAAGCTCATGCAAACGCTATTTTCCTGCCAAAGATACAAACGAACGAGCCTCTGTATGTGGGATTTTTCCACACAGGCGCCTATCAGGAATCTATCGCCGGATTCGGCGGTATTCAGCACTGTTTGCAGCCCGCTCCGAAACATATAATAATCGACAAAGACGAAAATGGCGATTATTTTACCCGTCTTTTCTCGAAAGAACAGGGCTACCGCCCGATGTTAAGAATTTTAGGATACTGATGAAGCGAATGATAAAGCGCCGGAGAAACGATGCATAAAACGGTCATTTATCAGCTTTTCGTCCGTTTGTTCGGGAACAGCAACACCAACAACGTGTTCGACGGTTCGATAGACGACAATGGCTGCGGCAAATTCAACGACATTACCGCTACTGCTCTCCGCGAACTGAAACGTCTTGGAATCACGCATGTGTGGTATACCGGAGTGATTGAACATGCAACCGCAACCGACTATTCGGCATACGGCATCATACCCGATAATCCGCTCGTAGTGAAGGGTAAAGCAGGGTCGCCGTACGCTGTCAAAGATTACTACGATGTTGACCCTGACCTCGCTTCGCATCCCGACAGGCGTATGCAGGAGTTCGACGAACTCGTCGAACGCACTCACAATACGGGTATTAAAGTGATAATCGACTTTGTGCCCAATCATGTTGCCCGCACTTACAAGTCTGAGGTCAAACCCGACGGAATCAAAGATTTAGGCGAAGACGACAACACGAATGTCTTTTTCGACCGCGACAATAATTTCTATTACATACAGGGTGAAGCCTTCGTTGTTCCGGCAGAACGCTATGGCGCAGGCAAGAGCGACAGTTATATCGAATATCCGGCAAAAGCGTCGGGAAATGACGTCTTTAGCGCGTCGCCAAGTATCAACGACTGGTTCGAAACGGCGAAGTTGAACTATGGAATCGACTATTCGTCGGGAACAACACATTTTGTTCCTGTTCCGGATACCTGGCAAAAAATGTTGGAAATCTTGCTGTTCTGGGCAAATAAGGGTATCGACGGTTTCCGTTGCGACATGTGCGAAATGACGCCGACGGAATTTTGGTCGTATGCGATATTTGCTATTAAACAGCGGTTCCCGGAGATTGTGTTTATCGGCGAAGCCTATTCGCCGGCAAATTATAAGCGCTATATCTCGTCGGGATTCGATTATCTGTACGACAAATCGGGCTTGTACGACCTGCTCCGCGCCGCAATTACCGGACATGTCGGGTTGGATAAATTGCAGGATTATCTCAATTCGGAGATTAAAGGAATAGAACACAATATGCTGACATTCCTCGAAAACCATGACGAGCAACGTTTTGCTTCCGCTCAGTTTGCCGCTTCTCCCGATAAGGCGGTTCCTTTGATGACCCTTGCCGCAACTTTACATTCTTCGCCGACGATGATATATTTCGGACAGGAAGTCGGCGCAAAAGCTTTGGGAGCAACGGGTTTCAGCGGCGACGACGGACGAACGTCTATCTTCGATTATACGCACGTCCCCGAAATCCGACAATGGATAAACAATGGTCGTTTCGACGGCGGACAACTCACTGCCGAACAGCGAGAACTGCGCGCTTTTTATTCGCGGCTGCTGAATATCTGCAACTCCGAAGACGCTGTTGCAAACGGTCGTTTTGGAAACCTGTTCGACTGCAACAAAGACGGCAAATCGCAGGGATTTAATCAATATCTGAACTGCGCTTTTGCCAGATATACCGCAAACAGCCGCTTAATAGTATTCGTTACAATAGATTCCATCGCCCCTGACCTCTACCTTAAACTGTCTGCCGATTTATTCGCCGATATGGGACTTCGCAAAGATTCAACCTGTACCGTCGAAGATATCCTGCTGTCGGACTACAAAACAACTGTCAAAGGCGAAGAGCTTATCACTGTGGGATTACATTTTACCGGCAAACCAATGAGCGCCGCAATACTGCGACTAATTGTCGATTAATTGATTCTTCCAATATGTCGTCCCTTACGGGACTTTCAAAAATCTGTGAAAATCCGTCGAATCTGCGTCATTTATGTGCTCAACAGGGTGTTGTCGCCGAAGCAATGTAACTAAATCATATTTTTGTATCTTTGCCCACTATTATTAATGATATGAACGCAAAAGAACGTCTCAGGAAATTTGTAGAATACAAAGGTTTAGGCAGAAACCGGTTTGAGGAAACGGTAGGAATATCTTCGGGATATCTCTCGACGAAAAGCCCTTCGCTGGGTTCCGATATAATCAATAAAATCGCTCGCATTTATCACGACCTGAATATCGAATGGCTCATTACCGGCAATGGAAAGATGATTAATACGCCTTATTGGAACGAAATCGGAACCGCCGAAAGATTTGCTTACAAAAATTTGATATACGCGCCTTTAGTCAGTCGCTACGCTCAGGCGGAATATATCAATCGACTAAACGATAAACCGTACATCGATTCTCTTCCTACTATACCAATCTCGGCTGACAGTCAAAGTAAAGGCGGTTATATGTGTTTCGAAATGTGGAACGAAAGTATGAACGACGGCTCGGATTGTAGCTACAATGTCGGCGATGTGCTGGTGTGCCGCGAAATAGAACATGCCGCAGGACGACGAAAATTGTGCTCCAACAAACCCAAATCATTCGTCCTCGTCCACAAATCAAAGGGTATAATCGCCGGACAAATTACCGCCCACGATATTAATAACGAACTTATCTCACTGCATTTCCCAAACTTGCTGTTCGACGACTTCCATTCTTCCCTGAACGAGGTGAAGAAAATGTTCGTCATACTGCAACTGCAACGCTTCGTGAACTAAAAATTAGATTTACGATTTTAGATTTTAGATTTACGATTGGGCTGACGCAAGCCGTTCATTCATCAGTATCTACCACAGAGACGACAAGAGCGTATACAATGGGCAGTTGCGGAAAACAGGCGACTTCGAAAACGTTGCGATTTATTCCCCCCACGCAACGGGGGGCGAAACCGCCGGCGTAAGCCACTTTTAATTCTTAACTCTTAACTCTTAGTTAGCAACGACGCTACCATACCTATTTCGGTATAACCGACTTCGCCTTTTAATGCCGTATAAATATCGCTAAAAGAGGTTGTAGTCTTCAGCAGTTCCACTATTTGCGTCTGTTGCGTCGAAGTAACGAAATCGCTTAGCGGAAGTTCTTTTAGCTTCACATAGTGAGCCAAATGCACTTTGATTGTTGAAGTTGCATAATTTCGTTGTTGCGCTATTTCGTCAATAGTCAATCCCTGTTTATACATGTCGAAAGTAATTTTTTTCGAGTCGGTTTTAGGTGGCAATGCGGCAGGTTTATTTTGTTTTCCGGAATATTTGCCGGTTTTTTTACTTTTGTTACCGACTTTTTCGTGCATCAGCGACTCCAAATCGTGTTCGTCGCAATATTGACGGACAATGTCCAGAAACCGTTGTCCGTATTTCGATACCGTAGCAGGACCGAACCCGCTTAACTTCAGCAAATCGTTCGCGTTCTGCGGCAAAAATGTCGCCATCTCGGTCAAACCCTGCGTACTGACCACAGTATAAAGCGGGATATCGGCTTCTTCGCAGATACTGCGGCGATAATCCGCTAATCTGTAGAATAAAACAGGGAACCGCGCCTCTGTTTTCTTCGACGGATTTGTGCCGGCAAAAGCGTTTACTTGGAAAGTCTGCGCAACAAAGGCGCCTTTAATCTCAAAATATTGTTCAACAGTAAATTCATCTTTAATATTCTTTAAAACATGCAGTCTTTCGTCGACCAAATAGAAAGCCTTCGCCAAATTGTCGTTATATTGAGTGGCATTGGCTTTACTGTCGCTGATAGCGGGCGACTTTTTCAACTCGTTGGAAATCGTCTCTAATATTCCCGAAAAGTACTTTGATGCGGCGGCGATACGTTCCTGCAATCGTTTTTCGTCTACCGGAACAGCGAAGACCAAAGTCCTCAATTCGTTTCCAAAACGCATGGCGACATTTTGTATATTCGACAAATGTTCGGATATAGAAGCAAGAAAAGTCAAAGTCTCGGAGTTGAACGACGAAATTTTTTCTTTCACAAATATCGTCAACCGGTATAAAATATTTGTCAGTTCTTGAAAATCGAACAGTGAAAACAGAAGTTTTTCGCGATATTCTTTTTTCGAGATGTCGAGTTTATTGTTCAGTATTTCAATCGGCAACTTCTGTTCGTTGTGTCTGATAATATTTTCGTCTACATGCAGACTGTTACGGTTGATTTTGCTCAACAGCGCCAAGCCTTCCAATGACCTGCAACGACTTAAAGCCACATACACCTGACCCGGTGTAAACGCCTGTCCTGCATCGATAATAGCCTTATCGAAAGTCAAACCCTGACTTTTGTGAATCGTGATAGCCCAAGCCAAACGCAAAGGATACTGTTCGAACGTACCCAAGACAGATTCCGTTATCTGCTTAGTATCCGGAGCGGTTGAGTACGAAATATTCTCCCATATTTCCGGCACAACGCAAATCGGGTCTTCGCCCGGGCATTTAACATAAATCCCTTTGTTGACGAAATTTGTGATTTCGCCGATTTTCCCGTTAAAATACCGGCGTGGCGTTTCTTTATCGTTCTTCAAGAACATCACTTTCGCGCCGACCTTAAATTCGAGTTCCAACTCTGTAGGATAACTTTTTTCGGGATATTCGCCTTGAATTGTCGCTTTGAATTTTTTCGATTCGCCGCTCAGTTTCGCGAGTTCTTCGGCATTGATACTGTCGGCTTTATAGTTGTGAGTTGTCAATGTAACGTAAGTATCGTCTTTCGGGGGTCGGAAGTTCGGGTTATATAAACTTTGCAGCAGCTCGAAACTTTCGTTCGATATATTATTGTTCCGTACTTCGTTCAGTAATTGAATGAAATTGAGATTGCTTTGACGGAAGATATTGTCAAACTCGATATACACCGGCGGTTGGGAACGGATAGCCATGCTGTCGAAAAAGTAAATGCTCGGATAATAATCGGCAAGCAGTTGCCATTCGTCTTCGGCGCACACCGGCGACAGCTGGTACATATCGCCGATAAAAACCATTTGCACGCCTCCAAAAGGTTCGTTGCGCCTGCTGTATCTGAAATGACGCAACACGGTGTCAATCTCGTCCATAAGGTCGGCGCGCACCATGCTCACTTCGTCGATAACGAGCATCTCCAACCTTTCCAGTACTTGACGGCGCACGTTATTCATCCGTATCTTACCGATAAGGTTTCGCCTGCCCGCATCGGTAGGAATAAACGGCGACAGAGGGAGTTGAAAAAACGAATGGATTGTAACCCCACCGGCATTGATTGCAGCAACTCCCGTAGGCGCTACTATCGCCATTTCCTTTTTACACTGTTCTTTAAGTTTCTTCAAAAAAGTGGTTTTACCGGTTCCCGCCTTGCCCGTCAAAAAAAGCGGACTGTTGGTGTAAACGGCGAAATGATAGGCGATTTCATAGTATTTACTTGATGTCTGCATAATTTTTCATCTGTTTTTATAAATATAAATATATCGATTCCCGCATGTTATAGACTTGTCGGGGCGTTCAATTTCCTGTTCTCTGTCGTAGAAGCGCATAATCTAATCTTTATCTATTATCGAAACTTTTATCGAAACCATCGGTATTGAACCGACTGTTTCGATTGCAAAAGTACACAATATTTTTAATCCGAGTCATCTGTGCGCCTGAAATTGCGCTAAAACATCAGAAATCGAAGTCGAAATCGTTCAGTTCGTTGAGTTTTAGAGTTTCTTCCTCCGAGAGTTCGGTTTGCAATATTTCTGCGATTTTTTCGGCTCCGGCGCCCCACAGTTCGCCTAAAAGTTCCGCGACGCTGTTTTTCTGGGCGGGTTCAAACTGTCCGAAGGCGCGGCGCAGAAATACAAGCGCTCGGTAAAATTCGTCCTTGTCGAGCGCATTGATGTAGTCGTCAAGTTCTTTCCACAGCGAAATCCTCGACAGCAGAGCATATCTGTTTCTACCGGAAAAACCTTCGAACCAGCCGGCGCCAAGGTCTGCCGGCGTTCCGACAGACAAGCGTTTCGATATCTCTTTGGCACAATCGTCGTCTGTGAAAAGATTGTGTTCCAACATTATCGAAAACGCTATTCCCGACAGGATTGTGTTTAAGTCGTCGCGTTCGGCTAACTGCTTTAATTCGTTTTGCCACAAACCGGCATCTACGTAATCGTACATCTCCTGCGAAATGATTTCCATCGAATTGATACACTCGCCGATTTCTTTTGCCGCCTTATTGTCGCAGTTGGACGCCGCCGTCAACAATAGCGAAGCCCTGATAAACAACTGTTGAAGAACAGGTTTTAGCGGTTCGAGGTTAAATCGGCGAATATCGCCGTATTGAATTAAGACGGACAATTCGCGTGCGGCGCGAGCCGTCTCTTTAAAGTCGTCAGCGTCGACAAGCAGGCTCTGCAATGTGTTTACGGCGTTTTCGAACATCTTGGTCAAATGACATTCGCAGGCGTCTCTTATTATTTCCGCCGCGTCCGACACCGTAAGACATTGCGAAAGACGTTCTTTCAGGAGATATGCCGTAGCAAGTTCGATAGTCTCGCCTTTGAGATTGGTTTCCACAATTTCGATTTCGACCTCCGGCGTCCAACGCAATTCCCAAAGTTCTTTCCATGTTGCGTTATCCTGATTGACAAACAATTTGCGTGCGAAATGAATATTCAACACTCTTAAACGATGAATGAAAGTAGAACGGTTAAGGTCGATAAAAGCGGCTTCTGCCGATTTAACTTTGTAATTTTCGCGTAAATCTAACTCCAGAACTTTTCCGACGGGCGATTTATAATCGGTCAGCTTCAAACGTCGCAATTCCTGATACATATTTTCCTGAACAGGCGTTTGCCCCAGACTTTCGGGTAAAGAACCGATTGCCGTACCAATATCCGTTCTGTTTAAGGCTTCGGCGACGACAGCAATGTCTCCTCCACCGAAACATGTTACTGCGGCGTCGTGCAAATCCCGAAGCACAGGCAATGAACCGGAACGCATCGAGGCAAGCGATTCCGCCAGCCTGACCGCCTCAATCACGTTCGCCGGCGAAGCGTTATGCCCTGCTTTACGCTGTTCTCGAGCGATTTTCGAGAGATATATCGCAGGAAGCTGCCCCAAACATTTTTCCTGCATGGTATCCCACATGCTTTCAAAGTAATACGGCGCTTTATTCCCCGCCCCGTATCCTGTTCTGCTGCTTAAGCGCAAATAGGAGTATGGCATTAAAGTGATTTTGGTGGAGATTTTTGGGAGCATTTTCAACTCTTTATCGGAAAGCGCAGGTTCATCGTTGGTTATGCCCGAGAGATGATAAGCTCCGACAATCACTACAATGTCTTCAATCGCAAAACCATCGGCAACCGTTCTGTCTATTTCCCTGCGCATGTGAGCTTCTCTCAGGGCGTTATACGAATAATCGCAGGGCGCTGTCGCAAATTCCCTGTCGATGACCATTTCACGGATTTCACCCGATTGAAGTTTCAAACCTTCCCTGAAAGTGTTTTCATTGAGATTATGCTCAAAATATCGCTCCCAATAGCTTTCGTAATCGTCTTCGTGATAAAGGCTTGCAATCGTTTCGTGCAATTTGTTGTGCTCTTCGTAAAAATCTTTTGCTTCATCTGTAACCGCCTTATTGCGAAACTTTCCAAGTTCCAGCGAAATGTTCGAAGGAAGGTCGATAAAACGGATTTCGCACTTGTTCCGTTTTCCCCAACATATCGCCTGATATTCCGGCGAATAGTTGGCAAAAGGATATAAGAGCGTTTCAACCGGAAGTTCGGTAGTGTATGCCAATATCGCAACCGGCGGCACAACATGTTTATCCGCAAGAGGTTCAATAAAATTGTTGGCGTCCGAAGGTCCTTCTATCAGAATACATTTCGGAGCTTTCGATTCCAGATAATCAAGAAGATGATACGAGGCGGCGGGAGATAAATGCCGAACTCCAAATATATTAAGATTTTCTTTCATTTAACGTAATAATTTAATGCAAATAAACAGCACGCAATACAAAAAGGGCGCGATAAAAATTAATACGCAAAAATACTTCTTTTATTTTATACGCCAAATTTATTTGGATTTTGAGGTGTGTGCAACGCTGCAAATATGTGATAAATTGATTGATTT